>NZ_DAIQRQ010000112.1:0-7688 GCF_036786105.1 Ohtaekwangia sp. | reverse complement strand
ATTGTGTTATTAAAGGTTCCTCGTTAAGCGAGGAAGTGAGAGACCGGCATGCGAAGATCAATCATTACTTACTGGAAAAGAAAGAGCTGCACGATAAGATCGGACTGCTCATTGATCCGTTAGAAGCAGAGCCACTCCTTGAAAAAGATATTCAATGGCTTACCCAAGAGTGGAAGCCAAGCTTATCAAAGATAGGTATTGAGTATATGGCCGTTGTGATCTCCACAGACGATTTGGCACGCCTGAGTACAGATCTGCTTGAAGAAGATATAGAAGCAACGGAAATTAAATTAATGGAACGCTACTTCTCCGGGAGAAATTCTGCACTAGCGTGGCTTAAGGATACAATGAGCGTAAGTAATTAAAATGTACGCCTGCCATAGTTACGATAAACCCCGCAAGGGGTTTATTTGTTATTATCAACTTTGATTTTTCTGATGTTGTAGATTTCAACATTGATCCATAAATTAACGAGTTGTCTATACAAATGGAGGTTGCGCGCTGTACCAGCCTCGTCAAAATATATATCCCTGCTGACAACGCTATAGAATAGTGTTCCTTATTGTACAAACCGTAAGTTCATTTCCGAACATTCTTGTAAGTCTATCTTCAAAAACGCTCTGATTCCCGCGTTCTTGAAATTGGCATATCCTTAGTAAGGCAACCGTATTAAGATCCCAACGATATACTATGCAACGGTTAACACCTCCCCTTCTTCTCCCAACGATAATTTTGATTGCTGTCATGATTGCTATATCATGTTCATCAACACGGCATGCTGGTTCTGATCAACCATCGGCCTATGTGCCCGCTTCACAAGCATTATACGATAGTATTGTACACATGGACAGCGTTTGGGAAGACTCCTATAATAATTGCAAGCTCGATCTGCAGGAAGAGTTGATCTCCGATGATCTTGAATTCTATCACGACCAGGGTGGTTTAATGACTTCCAAGAAATTACTCATTCAGGCTTTGGAAAGAAATATCTGCGGAAAAGTAACCCGTGAACTCCTGCCGGGAAGTATAGAAGTTTATCCGATTCGTGGCTATGGCGCAGTAGAAATGGGATTGCACCGATTTCATGGTAAAAATGAAGCAGGGCATGGCGATTATGCCAGGTTCATCCACCTGTGGCACAGTGAACATGGGCGTTGGAGAATTACGCGGGTGATTAGCCTGCATTGATATCCGTTAATCGCGATCTGTTATCCGTTAATCTTTAATGAAGTAGACGCAGATTCACACAATCTGTTCCGATAGATATCAGGGTGCAGAACTTCAAGATTCATGAAAGAAATAAATCAAGTACCTGCTTCATGAAGTCGTTTGTAAGTGTATTTTTGCCACTTCTACTTTAATCGATCGATTTTCATGAAAACGAGCATCAAATATCTGAGCCTTGCATTGGCGTGGGTGTACTGTTTAACCGGATGTAAAGACAAGCCCGTTGTTGAAACTGCTACAGATACATTCACCACGTATTGCAATCCTGTTGACATCAGTTATCGTTTCTGCACCGATCTGCCTTCACGCAGGGAAGCTGCCGATCCTACCATGGTCTGGTTCAGAGACCGATACTTTCTATTTGTATCAAAGTCGGGCGGTTACTGGCATTCGAAAGACCTTACGGATTGGACATTCATTGAAACCAATCAAATACCGGTTGAAGAATATGCTCCTACGGCTGTTGCCATTAACGATACACTATATTTCCTCGCTTCATCCAATGAAAAAAGTACTTTATATAAATCGGCAGACCCATTAAGTGGTGCGTGGCAGGTGGCTAAAGAAAAACTGGATATGCCCGTATGGGACCCTACCCTGTTTCTCGATGATGACAAGCGCTTGTATCTATACTGGGGATGCTCGGATAAAAATCCGATCTATGGTATTGAACTGGATTATAAAAATAATTTTGCATTTATAGGCGAGCGAAAAGAATTGCTTCATGGTGACCCATCACAACATGGATGGGAAGTTCCGGGCGATGATAACAGAAAGGTAAATCAGAGTCCGTGGATTGAAGGTGCCTGGATAAACAAGTTCAACGGTAAATATTACCTTCAATATTCCGGCCCGGGCACAGAGTATAAAAGCTATAGCGATGCTGTATATGTAGCCGATAGTCCGCTTGGTCCTTATTCGCTGCAGCCACACAATCCATTTGCTTACAAACCGGGAGGCTTTGCCGATGGAGCCGGTCACGGCAGTACATTTGCCGATACGCATGGTAATTACTGGCACATTGGTACGAGTACCATCTCGCAAAAACACATGTTCGAAAGAAGACTGGGCCTCTATCCAACTTTCTTTGACGACCAGGGTACGCTCTATGCGCTGACTAAATACGGCGATTACCCGATGATTATGCCAACAAAGAAGATCAACAACTTCGAAGAGATTTTCCCGGGATGGATGTTGCTCTCCTACAACAAACCAGTAACCGTTTCTTCATCGATCGATTCGCTGCCAGCCAACCTGATGACGGACGAAGACATCCGAACCTACTGGGCCGCAGCCACCGGAAACGCGGGCGAATATGCTACACTCGATCTGGGTAACGTATCGGATGTATATGCCGTACAGATAAACTTCGCAGAGCACAATACCAAAATACTGGGCAGACAGAAAGGTATATTTCACCGGTATAAAATTGAATACTCTGAAAACGGCACCGACTGGACGATGTTGATTGATAAACAGAACAACGAAACCGACAATACACATGTATACTTTCAATTGCCGCAAAAAGTAGCATGCCGCTACCTGAAGATTACCAATGTGCAGGTGCCGGGAGGAAATTTCGCTATGAGCGGTTTCCGTGTTTTTGGAAAAGGGAATGGATCACGTCCTGATAAAGTAACGCAATTAACCGCGCAGCGTAACTCTAACGACAAACGCAGTGTGACACTTTCCTGGGATAAATCTAAAAATGCCACAGGCTATACCATCAGTTATGGTCTTGATAAAAACCGTTTGTATCAGAATTACATGGTATATGGCGATACCACCGTTACGATTAACAGTCTCAATGTGAACGAAAAATATTACTTTACGATCGAAGCATTTAATGAAGCCGGAATAACTGCCAGCGATGTGGTGACGGACAATCAATGATTGAAAAGTAAAAGTGATCATATAAAATTATCTCTTACAAGATTTGGTTTGTAAACAATAAAGGCTCTTCCCGGAGCTTTTATTGTTTTTTGATATGAAGATCGCCACAGATAATAATGTCCTTCTAAAAAGTTATCCCTATATTAGACCAGGAATAACACCGGAATCCTTTCAACAACAGGTGGCGTTTAGCCGAAAAGCCTTACAGAGTAGGCACAATTTATACACTACCCTTATGCGTCTAAAGACCCTCCTCTCATTCATCTTTTTCATTGCCGCTGTATCATCGTTGTTTGCACAGAAGAAAGATCCTGCGAATTATCTCATCACGTTGCAACGTACCAAGGTAACTCCCGAATGTACCACGGGAAGTATATTTATAGGCGGTATGCCGATATGCTTTACGTTTGAGACTACAGATGGAAAAGTATCAGTACCGGCCGGCAACCACATCGCCATTATCCGCGAAAATGTAGCGAACAAGCGTGTGATACTGGAGCTGGTAAAAACAAAAGCCATGATCCGCATTGGCGAGTTTCCGAATACGGTTAAAAATCACATAGGCATTGCAGAAACATTAAATGGCTGTGCAAGCGATTCCAATGAAAGCTCTGTAAAAGCATACGATGCACTAACGCTTGCGTTGAAGAAAGGACAGTTTACCAACGGCCAACGCGTTATGTTTACAGTGGCTGATCCGGAATAGTATATATCTGAAAGCTCTTTATCAATCATCTGTCTTAAAGGGCGAAGCGGGAAGCCCTTCTTTATTATACAGGTTTGCTCCTTTCGGATCGTTAGCCCATGCGTAGCGAACGGCCACGGGGCTGGTAACGCTTTCGCTCCACACCGTTACTCTGTTACCTTGAATGATTGCTTGTGCGGGGACAAATTGTTTATCGCTGCCGGCTATCATAAACTGTTTCAGTGCATCGCCTCCTTTGGCCGTCAGGCCACTGCCTGTGTTTGTAAAGGTTAAGCTGATCTTGTTCTTTTTAATTTTCATGGATTGATATAGCGGTCCGGTATATACTATATTTTTTTCGTGATACGCCCATTTTTCTGCGAGCAGTGCCAGACGTTTACCTACATCTTCCTTGTTCAAGGGATGAAGATCATTCCATTCGCCAATGTCGATGGTTACCGCCATGCCTGTATTGGGAACCGAAAGTGTTTTGCGTTGTGCTTCGCGTAGAGCAGGCCAGCCACTCTCAGCTGTTGCATCGAGGGAATAATTGGCGAGTTGTACATATAGGAAAGGAAAGTTACCCTGCTTCCATTGCTTGCGCCAATCGGTGATCAATGAACTGAACAGTGCCTGATACTGGCCAGGTATTCCTATATTCGATTCTCCCTGGTACCAGATCACGCCTTTGATGGGATAGTGTACCAGCGGTGCAATCATAGCATTGAATAACCCACCTGCTTTATACTGAATAAAAGTAGTGGGTGGCAGAGAATCTGCAATGGCACCAACCTTATACTGCCAGGCGCCTTGCAAGTCAACTGATTCTTTTCCGCTTACAATCTTATAGTTCTTATCTTTTACAAAACCGCCTTTACCGGAACTGTTGATTACGCGAATAACGATGGTGTTCTTTCCGGGCTTCAACAATCCGGCAGGCAGCTCATATCGCCTGGGTGGATACCGATAGCCTATACTTCCCGCAAATATACCGTTGATGTATACCGAATCGCTGTCCACAATACAACCGAGAAACAACCTGGCTGGTTTGCCCGTTATGGAAGCGGGTATATTTACTTCTTTTCTAAACCATACTACACCATGTATAGCAAGCCCATAATCGCGCCAATAGCCGGGTATATTCATAACAGACCATCCGGAAGGTATATAGTTTACATCGAACCAGGGTATCTCGCCTTTGTATCCTTCATCGGCCCGCCGCAGGCTGTTATACCACCGCGTATTGCGTAAGCGTTCAGCAGTAATAATGCTATCGATGACCCGATCGTTGCTGAACCGTTGTGATTCTTTCCAGGCTTCCGGAAAAGTCTTCAATGCTTCTGCACTCAGCCACGCTTCGGCTGGCGATCCGCCTACGCTGGCATTCAGGAGCCCGACCGGTATATGGTATTTTTCATACAATGTTTTTGCAAAGAAATAAGCGGTAGCACTAAACTTTAGCACACTTGCCGGAGTAGCGGCCTCCCAGCTGCCGGAGGGAATATCATCCTGAGGCTGCTTGAAATTATATTGTGTGGAGAGAAAAAAGTGACGTATGAAAGGGTTACTTGCCTGTGCGATCACATCCGGGTAGCGTTCCTTTACACGTTCCATAGGCAATGCCATGTTTGATTGTCCGGAGCAAACCCACACATCGCCTACGAGTATATTTTTTACTGTAATGTGATTACTGGCTTCAACATCCAGATCGTAAGGGCCACCGGCCGGGGAAGGCACAAGCGTTACTTGCCACTTTCCTTCTGCCGATGTTTTTGTGGTATAGTTTTTACCTTTAAAACGAACTGTCACAACCTCACGCGCAGCAGCCCAGCCCCACACCTTTACTTCCACATCGCGTTGTATTACCATACCATCGCTGATGAGCCGCGGCAGTCTTACCTGCCCCAGCGACAGGGTGTAGTGCAATACTACAAGGAGGCATGTGATGTTCAGGGAAAGAAATTTCATCGTGAACAAAAGTTATGAACAAGCTAATTAAGCCAGCGCAATCCGTTGTTCATAATTTTTTAGATGATCGGCAACACGATATTTAATTTTTGTGGAACAAAATCCACTGCATTTGACGTTTTGGCAAGATTATCTCCAGGTAAAGTAATCTTTACTATTTTTGGAGCTTACTGTCCCGGCAGGCCGGGTTTATATTATAAACGAACTGTATATGTACGACATCTGCTGCATCGGGCACATTACGCATGACAAAGTAGTTACAACCAAATCGGTTGTACACATGGCGGGAGGCACTTCATTCTATTTCTCCAATGCCATTCGAAACATGCATATAAAGTATACATTGGTAACAGCCCTCTCCCGAAAAGACATACACTTTGTATCTGACCTCCGTGCAAAAGGCATTGATGTGAACGTGCTGCCCAGTACGTATACAGTATACTTCGAGAATATTTATTCAGGAAACATGGATCATCGCACACAACGTGTGCCCCAGACGGCCGATCCTTTTACTGTAGAACAATTAGTGGATGTACAGGCTAAAATTTTCCACCTCGGGCCACTGCTGGCGCATGATATACCGGTAGAGCTGATCAAAGACCTGGCAAGCCGTGGCATTGTGTCGCTGGATGTACAGGGATACCTGCGCAAGGTTGAAAATGAAAAGGTGCTGGCGATTGACTGGACGGATAAACGGGAAGCGCTTCCCTACATCGATATACTGAAAGCCAACGAATTTGAGATGGAAGTCCTCACCGGTGTGAAAGACGTACGGGAAGGTGCAAAAATTCTGACCGATTGGGGTGTAAAAGAAGTAGTGATCACCCTGGGCAGTCAGGGGTCTGTGTTGTATAAAGACGATGTGTTTTACGAAATACCAGCGTTTCTTCCCAAGACCATTGAAGATGCTACGGGCTGTGGCGATACGTATATGGCCGGGTATTTATACCAACGCCTGCAAGGTGCGGCACTACAGGATGCAGGTGAATTTGCAGCAGCCATGGCAACCATCAAGATCGAATCGTCAGGGCCATTTACAGGCAGCAAAGAAGATGTTGTGAAGATGGCTGCTCACGGCAGAAAGGTTATGGCGGTGAATATCTGATGCCTTTCTCTCTATAATTTATACTTCTGCACAACGGATCAAAAAATTCCCGCAGACCTCACAGAATTGCACAGAATAAATACCAGCAGCGTTTCTGTTTGTGAAATTTGTGGGAGATAAATTCGTTTTACTTACCGATAAAAAATCAATTCGCAGGCTTGCGTTTGTGAACAGGATCACGCTATTTTCTATTCGTTTATAATACCGGGTGCATGAAATTCTATTCTATTCTCTTTCTCTCGTGGGCGCTGAGCAGCATCGCTTCGGCACAGAACCAGGTAATTACACACGATGACTTTGAAACTGTAATCCCTTACCTGCAGCATGAAGACTTCAAAGGTGCATTCGATAAAACTTCGCAGCTTATTACAACAACTCGGGATGACTCTTCGGATGTGCGCGGCATTGTTATCTACATGAACATCTTTGCCGCCGCAGGCATGGTAGTACACGATCAGATGACGCATGCCGATTTTCTAAGCAATGCGTATAAATATATAGGTCATCGCCTGGTAATGCCGGTACATCCGTGTGTAGACAGTGCATCGCTGGTATATAACACGCTGAAATTTGTAACCTACGAAGACAAAACGCAGGGCATGACCATAACAGCGAATAAAGCAAGAACCAACATCCTGCTCTACGAATATTTCGATTACGCCCGCGCCATTAACCAGGAGGTATATGTAGGCAAACATGTTCGATGTGGCGGCCGGCTAAAATCGATCGAAATAAATCCCAATCAGTCGAAAATATGGATTGCACGATTGCACATAACCAACGCGTGGATACGGCTGCCTTCGGTGAAGC
>NZ_DAIQRQ010000111.1:0-7708 GCF_036786105.1 Ohtaekwangia sp. | reverse complement strand
ATAACTGTCAGCGGATAACTTATTGAGCAGGATTTATCTTCAATACCATTCCCGGGCTCTCCGTTGCTATATATAGATAACCATCCGGGCTCTGTGCGATCATGCGTACACGGCCAATCTTTTCCAGTATCCGTTCGTGTTTTATATATTTACCGTTCTCTACTTCTACACGTGCTATGTGCGTTTGTGCGAGTGCTCCCACCAGGAAATTATTTTTCCAGCCTGGATATTTATCGCTGGTAACTTGCGCCATGCCACAGGTAGCGATTGATGGCACCCAATACCAAACGGGTTGTTCCATACCTTCCTTCGCAGTTATAGCAGTAATCGGGGTGCCATCGTAATTAATACCATAAGTAATCACAGGCCATCCATAGTTCTTGCCCTTCTCTACTTTATTCAATTCATCACCGCCTTTAGGGCCGTGTTCAACATTCCATAGCTCACCGGTAGTTTTGTTATATACAAGTCCCTGCGGATTGCGATGGCCGTAGCTCCATATTTCAGGTTTAGCACCGGCTGTAGCAACAAACGGGTTGTCGTTCGGCACAGAGCCATCTTCATTGAGGCGAAGTACCTTTCCTAAATGATTGCCGAGGTTTTGCGCATTCTCTTTTGTGCCCCGCTCACCACAGGAAAAGAATATATGCCCGTTACCATCAAATACAATGCGCGATCCGAAGTGAACTTCAGAATCAACGTAAGGCTGTGCCGTAAATAGCTCCTGCACATCGGTAAGAGCATTGCCATTCAGTTTAGCCCGAACAATGGTAGTGCCTCCTCCACCTTCACCGGGTTTGGCATAACTAAAGTATATCCAGCCATTGGTAGCATAATCAGGATGCGCAATAATATCCAGCAGGCCGCCTTGCCCATGGGCATATACAGCCGGAACATTCTCTATCTTCTCTGCGAGGAGCTTTCCGTCCTGTATAATGCGTATCTCGCCTTTACGTTCAGTTACGAGTATTCTTCCATCGGGGAGAAAAGCAATTCCCCAAGGGTTTTCCAGCTCATTTGTTAATGTGTCGATACGGAATTTTAATTTTTCGGATTCTGTCACCACGCTTGATGTAGCCGTTTTCTCCGATCCATTCTTTTCAGAACAACTGAAAATGGCCGTAGCCAATAACAGGTATAG
This sequence comes from Ohtaekwangia sp., assembly GCF_036786105.1. Taxonomy (NCBI): domain Bacteria; kingdom Pseudomonadati; phylum Bacteroidota; class Cytophagia; order Cytophagales; family Fulvivirgaceae; genus Ohtaekwangia; species Ohtaekwangia sp. The sequence continues at coordinate 6,567 of NZ_DAIQRQ010000111.1, read as the reverse complement.
TATACCGTTTTTAAAATGCATAGAATAAAGATTTAATGAGGGGTAAATTGTACTGGCGAAGATACAGATCGCACCTTCAAAATCATGCAGTTTATGACGAAACGGAAATATTACCGGCTAGTCGGATGATTTCGCATGATTTAATTCACGCACAACATCGGCTATGCTGCGATCATTGATCTTTACGTCTTCAATGGCTGCTTCGCCATGCCTGACGCGCACAACGGCATAGGCTACCTGCGCAGAGTCGATCTGGGCTTCGCGGTATACCTGCTCAGCACCGGCAGCTTTTGATTCTTCCAGGTAAAAGCGTTCGAAAGGATATTCGATCCAAAGTGTATACCGATCGTAGTCTGTAACCCGATTGACTTTAGCTTTTACGAAATCGGTGCCTTCCGGTTCGAACATGGACACTTTCGTTATATAGGCAAAACCTGCCGAATCCGACAGCCACACATATACTTCCTGATCGCGTTTCCATTCTTTAGAGTTAGTAACACCAATATGATTTTGTTCGAAGCTCAGCGTAATATACTTTCCCCGGAAGGGATCGGCAGGATCGATGGGAGCTGTTCTGAATTTATATACCTTACCTTGGCTTAATATAGCTTCCTGCCCCGTAATCATCTGCCCCGGTATAAACCATTGGGCCAGGCACATTGCAACAAAGGCTGGTATCAATATCTTTTTCATAATCCATTATTGTATTGTATGATCACTTCCTGCTTTCCGTTTCCGCACCATCCAGAAGTTGGCTACAAAGAATCCAACACCAACCGCTACAAACAGTAAGCCGCGCACCACAAAGCTCATATCCAGATCAAAGAAGCGGCAAACGATCAACGCTGTTAAAATGAGCAATCCATAGTTCATTACACCGAGGCGGTTTTGCTGTGCACCATCGCGAATGGTAAAGACGCCAAATGCAAACAGCATAATATTATCCAGCACCTGCGGAACAAACGTGTTGCGCATACTGATGAGATATAGTATAAATATCGTAAGGAAGGTGTAGCTCTTGGCATTCAATACCGCCAGCGAATGTTTCCTGCCCAACACAGCCAATAGACCAGCCGCCAACAAAAACGATACCCAGTACGGGTAGGCATGCAACAAGTCTGCATCGTGCTGCCAGTCTCTGCGCAATGTTTCGTCCCAATACCAATCGAAACTTAAACTTAATAACAATGAAATTATACCGAGGCTTCCAACAATCAGGAACCCGTTGTTGGCCAGCCTGCGCTGCGCAATCTTCCCGAATTGGCCTATGAGCACAAAAACACTGAACACGTTGATATATACCAGTATAATAACCTCTTCCAGCCAATTGCCAAACATGCCAAGCACAATGGTAACAGAAAGTGCTATGAGCCATGAATGAAATGAAAAGAAATTGCTGTTACTCCGATCGCGGTATAGCAAATAGTAATGCGGCATTACAAGTGCGAGCAACCCCCAATACCACCAGGCGGTTTCATAAGGATAATGAAAATAACTGAGCTCGCATCCATACCACGTAATGCCAATGATGTATAGCAGCGAAGCTATAGACGACTGCACTACATAGATGATGGGAAATGCGAGCAACATCCATGTAAAAAGAAAACCTGCCAGCGTTCCATCTATATTGTATACCTGGCTCACAATAGAGATGGCCGCAGCTATAGCCAAAAACAAAAAGGTAGCCGCACTCTCGCGCCAGGCAACGCTATCTTGTTTCTTAAACAACGTATAACCGCAGAGCGCCTGGCCGGCAAGCAGGGGTAACAATGCAAAGAAAAGTTTAACAGGCTTTCCAAAGTCATCCCAGTTGTGTGCAATGATGAGAATGATACCAAGCCCCACGAGCAGTGCACCTAAAATTCCGAAGACAACCATGAGGCGGTTGGGCGTTTGCTCTTGTTTCTGTTCATAATATACCCGGATGCGTTGCGCAGTTTCTTCAGAGATAACATGGGCATGCACCAGTTCGGGCAGGTCTTTCAGGATAGGTTTACTCATGGCAATCGTGGATATCCATATAAAACACAACCCGCGTTTCCGCGGGTTGCGTGTTTACGAAGATACAAAAAGTAGTGATTACATCGCAAAGGTGTAAGCCGCCACGCTGTTTCCAAAAAATGTGGGAACATACAGTGTTTTGGATGCAGCATCGTAGTATATATCTGCTGTATTCAGCTTCTGATCTTTTGTATCGAGCAGCTTGGTAGCTTTGCCTGCCGCATCCAGTAAATATATTTCACCATACCATGATGATATCAGGAAAGCATCTTTACCAACAGGCACAATACCATCGCCACCCTGACCGGATGTACCAATCTGTGTAAGCTTCTTGCTGCCGTCAAGCTTATAAAATTTACCTGTGGGGAAGTCTACAAAATACAGATGACCTTTCTCAATCAGCAGACCATTCGTGCCTTTGATCTCGGGGTTCTCGTAATATACTTCACTTTTATTGTTAGCATATTTATAGATTTTACCCGAGCGGGAATCTGATACATATACATTTCCCTTATCATCGGTAGTAACATCGTTCAGAAACTGTGCATCAGGTATCTCATGGAATGATACCTTACCACTGGGAATATCAATGATGGCAATACGATCCAGGTCTGCTACATACAATGTATTCTTCACAACGCCCATCCCCTTGGGAGCGTTGAGTCCGGATACCCATTGCAAGGTGATAACCTTTCCATCCGGTGCCACCTTCGATATAAATCCTTGTCCGTCTTTTGCATCAGACTTGCCATCGATGTTGGCTACATACAACACTTTGTTTTTGCTGTCAACAAATACAGATTCCGGTACGCGGAACAACGTATCCGTTTTCCACTTTAACGTTAATGTCTGGGCAGAAACTGCGGACGCGATCAGCGAAGCCGCCAGCATAAAAATGATTCTTGGGTTGATTTGTTTTTTCATATAGATATATAGTTAACGTAATGCTAATCCAATCGCCACGAGATTTGCCACTACATATAATACCACTACAATGCGCGACCCTTCACGGTTCACCCGCATGGCCAAATCCAATTTATTATTATCATGACACTTGAGTGAGATAGCCGACACTACGAGCGTCATAAAAATGGCAAAGAACGTAAAGGCGTGCAACGTATCCACCAGGGTAAACAAAGAGGATTCTGGCAACACAGAATCAATAATATACTTATTACCCACGGCTGCAAACAAACCACCGACCGGCAGCCCGAACCGTGGCTCAAGCTCTGACGGATGCGGTGTAAAGCTTACAATAGCAATGAGAAACGCGATATACATACCAATGAATATCTTCATAAACAATCCCCAGGCGTTGCGTTCTATATTCATCTCGACGTTGAAGGTGGAGAATACCTGGTATGGATTGGAGGCATCACCAAAACCGGTTTCATAATCGTTCTCTCTGCTTTCCACATGAAAGTCATGGATCGTCCATCCATCAATAGCTTCCTTCTCGTCAAAGCGACTGCCCTTCAAATCGGGTACAAATATCAGACTTCGTTTGTCGAACACCGTGTTTTCTATTTGTACCCTTAAATGCTGGCGATCGAACGGAAAATCCTGCACATCCCAGCTCTCCTTCATCACACATTTCATTTTCATGATAGCCCATGCTTTTCCATCCACACTATCCACGATGATCTCCGGTGGTTCAATTTCTTTGGCATTGGGTATATCCAGTTGTTTGGAGAAATCGAAGCGGGCATTGTCGTATACAAACCACAGCCAGAAGCGAATTGTATATTCCTTGTCGTGAAAATTGATATCGTGAACACTGATCACATACGCACCAACCTTTACCGTATCGGGCACGTGACGAACACTATCATCCTGGCCACGCACCGCTATAGCCATTAGCGTAAAACAAAATACAAACAGGTACCTGAGCATGAGCATTAGGATTATGGCACCAAAAGTAAAATTTTTAGTGTTTCCAAAGAAGTTGTGAAAGGCTCGGAACTTTCGATTTGCCGTGCTAATTTGTGCGCAAATTAAATCTGCTATGTATACCGGACTATTACATACCCACTCATCCCTTCGCTACCTGGTGCTGTTGTTATTGCTTGTGGTGATCTTTAAATCATTAACAGGCTTCACCGGCAAGAAACCTTTTGAAAAAACAGACGACAAGCTTAGCCTGTTCCTGCTCATCTTTACTCACCTTCAATTGGTAGTAGGGCTAATACTATATTTTGTAAGTCCGTTCGTACAATTCAATGGGCAAACCATGGCTGATAAAGTAACACGCTATTGGACAGTGGAGCACGTCTTCGGAATGCTGATTGCAGTGGTATTAATCACAGTTGCACGTTCTACTTCGAAACGCATGACCGACCCGGTTGCCAAACATAAACGGTTGTTTATTTTCAACACCATTGCTTTGATCATTATCCTGGCGATGGTCATACTCATCCCAATGCGCAATGCTTGGGCCGTATAACCACCTGCACAGTCAATGTAAGTAATCGCTGGCAAAGCGATCAAGTCTTATAGTCACGATCGACAAACCGGGCTTTTGCCCGGTTTTTTTGTTTATATGATTTTCTGTTATTGTTTTAACTTTACTCTGTTAATTGAACCTGCATGAAAACCCCTTTATCACTATTTTTTAGTCTGGTCACTTTTTGCGCTGTCAGTCAGCCTGCGTTGCAATCCATGCAACGATACGAGCTCGTGAAGATGGACAAGAACGTAAACACGTTCCACCACGAAGCCGCCCCCGTAATTTCACCCGATGGTACAACGCTGTACTTCTTTGTTCAGGACCACCCCGAGAACACGCTGGGTAAAGATGACACCCAGGATATATGGATGTCGAAGAAAGATGCCAACGGTGTGTGGAGCAAAGCAGAGCACCTGCGCAGCCCGTTCAACGTGCATCGCTCCAACCAGGTGTTCACCGTATTTCCCGATGGAAGCCTGTTCATTAAAGGCGGTCGCTCAAAAGGTGAGAAAGGATTCTCCATCGTTACCAATGGTTCCATCCGCGAGCTCGATGTAAAAGATTTCAAGTCGATGAACAAAGGCCGCTTCTATGGTGCCAGCATGTCGGCCGATATGAAACACATGATCATCTACTTCAGCGAAAAAGAAAACAGTCCTGACAGCGATTTATATGGCAGTGAACTGCAAGCCAACGGCTCATGGTCAAGGCCGGTAAAACTCAAACTCAGCACTACTACCGATGACGTTGGCCCTTTCATTGGGCCCGATCAAAAGACACTATATTTTGCCAGCGCCCGTCAGTCGCCCGGCCGCCAGGGTGGTGTAGATATATACAAGACTACACGCCTGGACGATACGTGGATGAACTGGTCAGAGCCGGTTAACCTGGGAAAGCCGATTAATACCAGCGCACTGGATTATTACTTTACGATCGATAACGCTGGCAACATCTTTACCAGCCGTGCCAACAAAGCGATGGATGGTGCTCAACTCGATCTGTATGAACTGGTACCGAAAACATTCAAAGTACAATTGACTGGTGCTGTGCTCAGCGAAAAAACACAAGAACCTCTGCAGGCAAATGTAGATATCAAGATCAAGGATAAAGATCCACTCAGGTTACGCTCCAATGCTACCGGTAAGTTTGACACCAAAGTGCCAGAGATGAATGAATTCTCAGTAGCAGCCAGCACAGAGGGATTTCTCCCGAAAGAACAATCCTTTAAACTGCCGGTGCTTACCAAAGATACCACAGTATATATCGAAATATTGCTGAAGCCGGTAGCCAAGAAGTTGCTGGTATCCGGCAATGTATACGACAAGAAAACAGACAAGCTGATCCCGGCAAAACTCGACATCAGTCTGCGTAACGACCGTAAGACAACCTTTAAGGTAGAAGCCAGTCGCGGAAGTTACGAGAAAGAAGTTCCGAAGCTGGGTTGGTACATGATCTCCGCTTCTGCTGAAGGATACCTCAATGCAACGGATAGTGTTCAACTTGAAAGCGAAGAACTCTCTCCTGCGGTACGCGACCTATACTTATTACCAATCGAGATTGGTGTAACCGTGCGATTGAAGAATATATACTTCGACTTCGATAAGACTACTTTAAAGAAAGAATCATTCACCGAGCTCAACAAGGTAGTAGACTTTCTGAAACAAAACAGTACGGTAGAGATCGAGATTGCAGGCCACACCGATAACAAAGGCTCTGATGATTACAATGCCAATCTCTCGCAAGGCCGTTCACAAGCGGTAGTTGACTATCTCATCAGTCAGGGTATAGAAAGCTTCCGCCTCACTGCACACGGCTACGGAGAAAGCAAACCCATTGACACGAACGACACTGATGCCGGCCGTGCGAACAACCGCAGGGTGGAGTTTACAGTGGTGAAGAAATAGTTGCTGGCTGCGAGCCATTAGCTGCTAGAAGTGTGAGTGGGTCAGGGAGTGTTTGTATCGATAGTTTGAACAATACGTAACAATGAATGAAGTGCCAGATAGAAACATCTGGCACTTTATATTTACTGATGTTCCTGACTGCATTTTCTTTCCCTTATAACGGATAACTATTAACCGATAACATTTCCACGTCCAGCGGCTCGTAGCCAGTAGCTA
>NZ_DAIQRQ010000134.1:0-2469 GCF_036786105.1 Ohtaekwangia sp. | reverse complement strand
AAAAGCTGCAACCATCAACAAGTTTTAGCAGCTATATTTCCCTCAGAGTCGCAGTGAGCTGCAACTCCGAGGGCATTTTATTTAACGCAACTTCCTTCCTGCAAAACGAATTACAGAGCCTGTTCCATTATGAAATAAGCCTTCGTTTAGCTCAATTACCTTTTCTTCTAACGTTATCACATCATAATTCGCGAAGTCGGATTTTATTTCTTCAATCGAAAACAGACTTCCTATATCTTTTGGTCCGCCAACCTTTTCGTTTTTGGTAACATATTCCAAGTGTTTTTTGCTAAAGGCTTCAAAGATCACCACGCCACCTTTTCGCAGGAGCTTATCCAGCATTTTATGCAACGATGATTTGATATCAGCAGGGAAGTGTGCATAGATCAATGCAATGGCATCAAATTGCTCAGGGGTATAGTTCAGTGTCTGCAGCTCTCCCACCTGGTAGTCGATTTTTACCTGGTTTGCTTCCGCCAGACGCAGCGCTTTATTCTTTCCTTCGCTGCTGATGTCGAATGCATAGGAATCCCAACCTAAATTAGCTGCGAATACAGCATTGCGGCCTTCACCTTCTGCAGGGAACAAAATCTTGCCGGCTGGCAGCTTTTCCAATTGTTCTTTTAAATACTCGTTAGGTTCTTCACCAAAAGCAAACTCTTCTTTGCTGTAACGTTCATTCCATTTGTCAAGCCAGGATTTTTCCATAAGGGATAAATTGTTTGGGTTGTTAGATATAGCTCCTTAACTTATTATCTTTCAAAAAAATTCATTTATGATTCGTCTTCCTATTGCTCTTTTACTGATGGTATATGCGACTGCCGAAGGACAGAAAATCTACGCGCTAAAAGACTTATTCACTGACAGTAAGGTTGTTTGGTATGGAATAGATTATACACATGCTGAAATGGTGGGCAACTTTACCAACAAGGATCTTCACGATTACTTTCACGGGTGGAACAAGCTAATCATACAAGAATCCGGGAAGTATAACATAGCTAAGGCGTTGCAGCGAAATCAAATCATCTTTGGTGAAGCATACATTGAACAACTAAACAATCAATCAACACCAACAGAACGAACTATACCGAGTGACAGTTCCCTGCGAAAATCCGAAATCGCAAACATGATAGCAGAATATAAAAGTAACCATAGCGATGGCATCGGGCTCGTATTTATTGCAGAGCGATACTATAAAGCAAAAAATACGGCCAGCCATTATATTGTATTCTTTGACATCGCTACAAAAAAGATTTTAATCTCTCAACGATACACTACCGCTCCAGACGGAATAGGAATACGAAATTTCTGGGCCGCCTCGATACGTACTGCTATAAAACTTATGGCAAGCAATTATAAGAAATGGAAAAAGAAATATGCAATCTAAAAAAGATAACTGCGATGCATACGAAACTAATCTGCAAATCAATCTATTTATATTTTTATAGCGCTTTCACTTTCTGCACAGCCTGTTATAGTTTTACTCTGATGATGGTGTAACGAACATACCTACCACTCTTACTTTTGCTAAAATAAACGATGGCTTTAAACTGGCATAACCAGAAGCCCGTTGTGTATATTTGACATAGTAACACAACAAAGCGTGCGCTACAAAAAAACGATAGCTCTTATACTTATCATGGCATGGGTAGTGGGTTGTTCCTCCGTGCCTCCCATCAATACCACACAATATCAATATGAGCAACGTATTTCAGTTGTTGATACTTCTTTTATAAAGCACGCTTCGATCAATCACACATGTCCATGTAAAACAACGTTCACCGATCTTTCAAAGATGGGACATCTGCAACCTGTAACCTTGGAAAATATGGGGTCGGGCAAAAATTGCCACAATACCGATATAGAACACCTGCTGGGCGATTCCTATACACTGGCTTCGCAAAAAGGAGTTATCTATCAGATTGAAGAGAACTCAGAGTATGTAGCGCTTATACATCTCACGAAAGACTTCGAAGGTAAATTACCCAATGGTAAATTCGTTTCATTGAAAAATTTTACAGTAAGTGATGCCAGGAAAGTATATCCCGGTCTTGACTATGGTACTCGCGACTGCTCCGACTATTGGAACTACAACAATGATACTGTTAATTTTTATTTCAAGATAGATCGAAATATAAGACGGTATCCCATCGATGAAAAATACTATAGCAACAAGCAAATTGAAGGTATCGATATACTTTTATGGTGCTACAAAATCTACGACACCCAACAGCAAGGTGAGGTCTGGTATGAGCGTCCGCCTTATGCACCATTCTCGGATACACACATGAACGTTTATGTATGGAAACGCCGCAAAGACCTGGCAACAAAGTTACGCGAGCTGGTAACATTAGGTATCCACAGTAATTACGACATTGTAAAGCTTGGCCGATGGAAGGAATATTTGCCGGATCACGAGTTAATGATTGAAGAATATTATGATAACAAAGGCGACATGGTGAAGAAGGT
>NZ_DAIQRQ010000063.1:27033-31347 GCF_036786105.1 Ohtaekwangia sp. | reverse complement strand
CAATCCAACGCCGGTGGAAATATAGCGCACCTGGGCGGAGCGTTGATTGGTTTTGTATACATCAAGCAACTGCAGGCAGGTAATAACTGGGGAGGCTGGATCACCGTTATAATAGACTGGGTAAAGAAACTCTTCAAGCCCCGCCCCAGGGTAAAGGTTACATATAGAAATGAAGAGTCTTCCTATAAAAAGACAGCCGCCAAGCAAAAAGCCCCATCAATCTCACAAGCAGAGATCGATGCCATCCTGGATAAAATATCAGACGGTGGCTACGAAAGCCTTACCAAAGAAGAAAAGGACAAACTTTTCAAGGCCAGCAAAAAGCAATAAGGAAATACAGGATGCTAACGCATAATGAGTGCGTTGGCAACCCATTGGTAAATCACTACTCCGAAAATAAATACCGGAGCCAGTACGCCCACTTCATCGGTGCTGATAAACTCGTACATAGCTCCAAAACCGATAAATGCCAGAATGCCGGCATAGATCATCAGTATATTTTGCCTGCTCTTTTTTACCGGGTTGTACATAGACGATAATGGTATCATCATGGCAATGCCAAAAATGCCCAGCATTATAAACAGGAAGTTGCCTGTAAACAGATACGCTATAAACCCGATAATACTCAGCAGCAAAGATATACCGACAAAGTTTGAGGAGTTTGTCTCTTCTTCTGTCAGCGCATAGCGACCGTACACGTTCAAGCGCAGAAACAGATTGGAGAGTGGTGTAATTACCCATGTGGAGATCGCGAAAGCAGTATATAGATAAATGATCGGGTATAGAAATACGCCCAGTGTTTCGTTGCTGGCAGCAATGCCTCTCAATATTTTTACTCCGAAATATAGCCCCAGAATTACAGCCCATTGTCCTCCGTTTTTGAAGTTCGATATCCAGAAGGCATACTTCAAAAAGATACGATAGAACCAATAGCGCGCTTTCAATCCTTCTACAAGCCCCGCCTTGGCATAGGCATAGTTCGGGTTGATCTTGAGCGCTTCGCGGAAATGTTCCAATGCTTTATTGTGATCACCTTTTTCCAGTAAGCTCCAGCCGATGTTGGTATGCGTTAACTCATTCTCCGGATCTTTATTGAGTGCTTCCTGTATGGTAGAGTATGCTTCCTCTTTCTTGTCGAGTTTATATAATGCTGTAGAGCGGGCATTGAGGCATTGGAGATTATCCGGATCATTTTCCAAACCGTTGTTGGCAAACTCCAGTGCTTCCTTCCATTCTTTCTGGCTCAGTTTAATACCTGCGAGCAATCCAAGATAGTCAGCGTTGTGAGGATCGTACGAGATCGCATTGCGGATAAATTTTTCAGCTTCTTTCGGCTTGTCGTCTTTGAAGTAGAACAGCGATGCCAGGTATAGCAGGTAATCGTTGTCAGATTCATTGCCGATGGCGCTCTGAATTACTTTGATTGCTTCCGGCTGGTTATCTTGTTCGGATAAGCAAATGGCAAACAATGCGAGTGCTGTTGTGTTATTGGGTTCAATGGATAGCACTGAACGCAATGCAGTTTCTGCATCTTTATACCGTTGCTGCGTTACAAGCTGCTGTGCACGCTCTAATAGTGACTGAATCATTTCTTGATCTTTAGATATTCCAGAATCTCATCGTATAGTCCCGAATCGTTAGCATATAACGCATAGTTACGGGCGGTATTGAACCATTCTTTGGTGGAGGGCTTAATTTGTTTTATAGCAGCTTGCAGGTCTTTGGTACGTATTGGCTGAGGTATACCTTTGTCGAACGATTCGCGTAATTTATCTTCGATGGTTACATCAATAACAGCACGAAGGTCCGCCCCTGAGAAATCCGGAGTCTGCTTCGCCAATGCTGCATAGTCTATCGAATCGACTGGTTTTTCTTTCAGTAATATTTTCAGAATAGAATTTCTTCCCTCTACATCGGGAGGCTGCACGAAGATGATCCGGTCAAACCTTCCCGGTCTTCGGAAGGCAGCATCGAGATGCCACGGTGCGTTGGTAGCTCCGAGAATCAGTACTCCTTCGTTGGAAGAATCAAGTCCATCCATCTCCGTAAGGAATTGATTGATGAGCGTTTTGTTGGCCGAGTGGCGCATATCCGAGCGACTTGCTCCGAGTGCATCTATTTCGTCAAAGAATAACACACAAGGTGTACGTCTGCGGGCCAGTTCAAAAAGTTCGTGGAGCTTGCGTTCGCTCTGGCCACTCCACATATCCAGCACATCGTGTATACCCACTGATATAAAGCTGGCATTAATCTGCCCGGCCGTGGCGCGCGCCAAATGCGTTTTGCCACAGCCCGGAGGGCCGTAGAGTAAAATGCCTCCGCCAACTTTTTTACCGTATGCTTTATAAAGCTCCGGGTGAAGAAGCGGCTGTATAATTTTGATTTTGATCTCGTCTTTTACTTTTTGCATGCCGCCCACGTCATCAAAATTTACCGTGGGGCGTTCCATACTGCGCACTTCTTCTTCGATGGATTCGAGCAGTTGTTCCATTTCACCTTGTGCCTGTGGAGGAGCCGCAGGTTTACGAAGGTATTGATCCAGCTCTTCGTCAAGCAAAGCCGGGTTGAGTTGCAGGGCGCGCTTGTAGTAATCCATAGCTTTGCTCTTCTCATCGTTGCGCAGAAGCGAGCGGCTCAGCAGCATAAGCAGGCTTACATCGTTCGGTTTAAGCTCGATAAGGTCTTCGAGTATAACGATGGCCGTTGAATATTTTTCCTGAGCAAAATAAATCTTAGACAGTCCGGCTTTTGCCTGTATGTTTTGGGGTTCACTTTCGAGCACCACTTTATATTCTGCTTCCGCTTCCTGCATCCGATTGTTTCCGAGCAGGGCTTCCGCCAGTGTTAATCGCAAGGGTATGTTTTGAGGAGAAAGCTTGAGCGCTTCGCGTAAATTTTGAATAAGTTCTTCCTGCATCGGTGCACAATTTGACGGAAATATCCGAAGATAGAGTCGCCCAGACAATATGTTTGAATGGAAATAGCGGTAAGCTTTTGGATAAAAGGTTGCAGGCTTCAGGCTACTGGCTGCCCGGGAAATGCAAAGTGCTCAGGGGCCAGCAGCTGGAGGCAAAAACCAGTTAGAGGTGTATCTTTTCGTAGCTCACAAGCTAAAAGTCAGCTTTTGTTCGCGAGTTGCCCGCAGGCAGCATCAATGTCTTTACCGCGGCTTTTACGAATGCGGGTAGTAATGCCATTACTTTCCAGCAAGTGCATATACATTTCCAGCACTTGGGGAGATGCCTGTTGAAAATCTCCGTCATCGATCGGGTTATACTCAATGAGATTTACTTTGGACGGAATGATTTTGGCAAACTTCAGCAAAGCTTTCGCATGTTCTTCCGTATCGTTCACGCCTTTCCATACCACGTATTCGTAGGTAACTTTTCGCTTTGTTTTTTGATACCAGTAACGAAGTGCATCTGCCAGTTCGTTAAGCGGGTTGGTATCATTGATCGGCATAATGGAAGAACGTGTTTTATCCAGCGCAGCATGCAACGATACCGCCAGGTTAAATTTCACGCCATCGTCTGCCATTTTGATGATCATCTTTGCTATACCTACTGTAGAAACCGTGATGCGTTTGGTGGCCATGTTTAAACCTTTCTGCGAGGTAATCTTGTCAATGGCCGATATAACGTTGCTATAGTTCAGCAACGGTTCACCCATTCCCATAAACACAATGTTGGTAAGGGGGCGGTTAAAAAATAATTCTGCTTGTTCTTTGATGGCCACTACCTGATCGTAAATCTCATCAGGACTCAGGTTTCGCTGGCGTTTGAGGCGTGCGGTTGCACAGAACTTGCACGCCAGGCTGCAGCCTACTTGTGATGAAACGCAGGCGGTAATTCTTTTTTCGGTGGGAATGAGAACGGACTCCACCACCATGCCATCGAATAGCGTTACTGCATTTTTGATGGTACCGTCTTCACTGCGCTGCATGTGATCTACCTTGATGTGGTTGATCGTAAAATGCTCCTTCAGCATATCGCGCAGGCTTACGGAGAGATTAGTCATCTGGTCGAAGCTCTTGGCCGATTTATTCCAAAGCCACTCGTATACCTGCTGGGCACGGAACGGTTTTTCGCCATGCTCTACAAAGAAAGCCTTCAGTTCATCAAGCTTCAGCTTGCGTATGTCGCGTTTAGAAACTGTCTCCACCATAAGGGTGCAAAGGTACTGAAGAAAACTGTTAACCTTTCATGCTCAGTGGATCCTGTCGTGAATCGAAGATATCAGTTACATAAACAACGTTATTTTCGATGTAGTAAATGATTTTATAGGGGCCCTCGATTAATCTACGATGGCGCTTCT
>NZ_DAIQRQ010000063.1:0-26933 GCF_036786105.1 Ohtaekwangia sp. | reverse complement strand
TCGATGTAGTAAATGATTTTATAGGGGCCCTCGATTAATCTACGATGGCGCTTCTGGTGTTGGAAAAGAATCGATTCAACCTGGCCCAGAAACGGCCTGTCTGCCAAAGAACTTATTCTTTGAAAAATTCTATCCACGATTTCGTGGATTTTTTCGTCTGGTACCTGCTGGAGTTTTAAGAAGTCGATTATACGTTGTAATTTCTTTCTTGCCTCTAACGTAATAATAATTTCCACTAACGCTTTTGCTTTATATAGTCTGTAATCATTGAACGGAATTCTTCCATCGAATATATTCTTCCGGCTTTAATATCCTCTTCAGCTCTCAGCGCTCCGGCATTCATCACATCTTTCCATGCAGCCTCTTGCTGCGCCTGTTCCAGAATTTCATACACGCGTTGCAGAATTGCCGGGTCGCTCTGTGTTTCTACCAGCTTTTGTATCTCGGTTTTTATCGCTGCTACTTCCATATTGTAAAGGTATTATTTAATACGCACAAAAACTTTTGTCTCGCAGGCGCGTGCTGCATTGGAGATAATCAGTGAATCGGCATCGAACTTTTCTACCGTAAAGCTCTCCAGAATAATATGTGATTTCTTATCGAGGAAATGCAATGCATCGCCGGTAAACCGGTACATAAATGCTTTGGAATTATACGATTGCCTGCGGCTGGCGATCTTGGTGGTTTCTTCTGCCAGATTTTTTTCTTTGAGTATCAACACCTGCGGTGTAGCGCCCGACATACTCTTCATATCGTCCATCACTTCTTCCATCGTAGTGTCGCTCAATGTCGTTTCTTCTTCCAGGCAACTGGTTTGCTTGACAAGTTGCCATTTGCCCACGATCGATTGCGCATGGCTGGCAGGGATAACACAACAGAATAGCAGTATAGCTATAAAAATGACAATAGCAGCTTTCATAAACGTCAGGTTTATCCAAATTTACTCAAAATTCAAGCCACTCGCTTTCATAAACAACGGCTTTTGAAAACTCACTTTATTGCGCGAAATTCCGGCCCTTCAGAAGTGAACTTAATATGATAAAAAGTAATGCAATAGTGATCACGGGTGGTTTTCTTGACACCGGGAGCGCTAAAACTGCACATGGCCTGATTCGCGGCACCGATCGTTTTAACATTGTTGGTATCATTGACAGCAAGCATCCCGGCAAGGATGCGGGCGAAGTGCTGGACGGCCACAGACGAGATATTCCGGTATATGCTACTATTGCTGACTTTACACAGACATCGCCACAAAAAGCTACGTATTGCGTGGTAGGCGTTGCCACCAAAGGTGGTGTTATACCTGATTCGCTGCGCGCCATGCTGAAGGAAGCATTGGAGAGCGGCTATAACCTGGTGAATGGTTTGCATGAGTATGTATCTGATATACCAGAGCTTGCAGCGCTGGCAAGTCAAAAGGGGTTGGAGATTACCGATGTACGCAAGCCCAAGAAATTTAAAGACCTTCACTTCTGGACGGGCAAGATACGAGAAGTGAAATGCCCTAAAGTGGCTGTGCTTGGAACAGACTGTTCACTGGGCAAGCGCACCACAACACGTTTTCTGGTAGAGGCTATGCGCAAAGCCGGGTATAAAGCGGAGATGATCTATACAGGTCAGACAGGCTGGATGCAAGGTGCTAAATATGGTTTTGTGTTCGACTCTACACTCAACGATTTTATCTCAGGTGAGATGGAACATGCGGTAGTAACCTGCTACCAGGAAGCAAAACCTGATATAATTTTTATTGAAGGCCAGTCGTCACTGCGAAATCCAAGTGGCCCTGCCGGTGCTGAGTGGATTGTGTCGGCTAAAGCAGATGCCGTAGTGCTGCAGCATAATCCTGTCCGGAAACAATATAAGGATATGGAATATTATCCCGCATATATAGCAGATCCGAAAGATGAGATCGCGCTGATAAAAATATATGGCGCACCTACCGTAGCGCTTACCATCAATACAGCAAAGATGAGCCAGGAAGAAGCACGATCGTATACACGCGATTTTGAAAAACAACTGGGGATACCGACGGTACTGCCATTGGAAGATGGTGTGGATAGCCTGGTACCTGTATTTGAATCAATGATAAAGAAAAGCCTGGCGCAGGCATAAAGCAGGTATAGAATCTGAAGCAAACAATTTTATATATACATGACGAAGATTAAAGACATAAAAGTATGGAGTGTTGACCTCGGTAACACCAAGCCCTATACCATTGCTTTTAAAACGGTAGATGAAGTGCGAAATGCTTTTGTAGAGATTACGCTCGACAATGGTATGACGGGTATAGGATCGGGTAATCCGAGCGAATATGTAGTGGGAGAAACACTGGATCAATGCCTGGAAGCACTTGAGGAGAAAAATCTGGAGTTTCTGATCGGCAGAGACATTCGCGAGTTTAACCAGCTTACATTTGAAGTTTGGAAGAAATTTCCGGAGAACCCTTCTGCCCGGGCAGCGCTTGATATAGCACTTCATGATGCGTTTACAAAATACCTGGATATACCGCTGGTTAAATTTCTTGGACAAAAAATAAAGAAGCTGCCTACATCGAATACCATCGGTATCAAAAATGTGGAGGAAACGCTGAAGGAAGCGCAAGACTACATTAAGCGTGGCTTTAAAGTATTGAAAGTAAAATTAGGCCACAGTCTGGACGAAGATGTTGAGCGCTTAATGAAACTGCGCGAGCAGCTTGGCAATGGCATTGTTATACGCGTAGATGCTAACCAGGGCTATACCGTACACCAGACGATTGAATTGTATGGTCGTGCCTACGACTTGAATCTGGAGCTCATTGAACAGCCGCTACCGGCCCATGATATAGCAGAGATGAAGGGACTGCCGAAAGAAGTGCGCAATGTATTGGCGGCAGATGAATCACTCATTACACCAGCCGATGCGATTGAACTCGTAAAACCTCCCAAGGCAGCTGCTATCTTTAATATAAAACTGATGAAGTGTGGCGGTGTAAGCCAGGCACTGAAAATTGCAGATATAGCATTGCACGAAAATATAGACCTGTTCTGGGGATGTAATGATGAAAGCATTGTGAGCATCACCGCGGCCCTGCATGCTGCCTATGCTTGCGCCAACACCAAGTATATAGACCTTGATGGAAGTCTCGACCTGGCCCGTGATGTAGTGAAGGGCGGATTTGTGCTGAAAGACGGTTATATGTATTGCTCTGATAAACCCGGGCTAGGTGTAGAGCGAGTATAACATCCTGCGATTTTTAAAGTATAAAAACGGGAGTTGAGAAGATTCCCGTTTTTTTATTCCGGTTTTTCCTAAAAATGATTGTCCATGTAAGCCTGTACTCAATTTGAAAAATAAGATTCCGCTGCCCTAAAAGTGGCTAAATGACTCAAATTCGCATAAAATAGGATATATTAATTTAATGTTAAGTGAATGTTAAATACTTAAAACTACGGTAATATTAGTCTCCTTTTCTTTGTGAGAAATAAAGAAAATTTATCGAAGTGATAAGATTAATTTCATGCTGGTTATGTACCCTCATGCTGGTCATAGCCAGCCAGGTAAGCTTTGCTCAACCTGCCGAACGCAAAGTCGTTAATCAGTCCATTGAATGGTTCTCCATCACCACCAATCTTAAAGTTTCTAAGAGCTTCACGTGGATGCTGGAAGGACAATTCCGTCAGGCACAAGACTTTCAGCCGATGCAGTACCAACTTCGCACAGGCCTTGATATAGCAGTTAGTAAACATATCTCAATCATGCCACTCGGGTATGTATATACCTGGAACTATCGCTATGGAAAACAACCGCTTGCTTACGGGAATAACGAGCATCGTATATATCAACAGGTGACGTATAAGCATAATATCAGTCGTATTTCTATCAGCCATCGCCTGCGTTTGGAACAGCGCTTTATTCAGGTGCATACCCGCGATACAGAAAACCGGCTTATTGATCAGGGGTATGACCAAAAACTGAACCGCCTGCGTTACCGATTCATGGCCACAGTGCCGATTAATCATGCTAAGATGGAGGCTAAAACATACTTTGCCAGTGCCTATGATGAAGCGTTCTTAAGCTGGGGTAAAGGCATTACATTTCATGAGCCTGATCAAAATCGTTTATTTATAGGAGGAGGGTATCAATTCAACTCAGCATTTACGCTGCAAGGTGGTTTCCTATACCAGATGTTGATCAAGGCAAATGGCACTGCACAAGAGAATAACGTAGGTGCACAAGTGATGTTTACCTATAACATTGACCTTACTAAAAAGTAGATATAGCCCTGTATAAGCACAAGAGCTTTCCAAACCGGAAAGCTCTTGTTTTTTTATATTACAGTTGATCGGATTTAATCCAGCTTATGTATAGCGTGATATTTACTGGAGAAGAATTCATCATGCAGCTTGCGATATTTAGGCAGGTGGGCTTCCTTGATCTTTATACCGTTTACTTCCAGGTTGCCGTTGTTCCATTCCATGTTTTGAATTTTATCGCTGTCTTTTAAGTAGCCGTCTTTTACAAGTTCTTCCTTTAGCTCCTGTTCGAAGCGTTGCATATTGTCTCGCAACACTTTCATGTCTGCCTGCATATCGCGCATTTGTATTTGTTGCATTTCCTGGGCGCGCTTTAGTTGATGCATGGCATCTTCCTGCGCGATCATAGCCTGCTGGCGCGCCAGCACCATGTTTTCCTGAGCCAGTTTCATTTGTGCCATAGCATCCACTTGAATGTGTTGCAGTGCTTCAGAATCGATGTTCTCCATTTTTACTTTGATGTCTGTCATCATTTTATCAAAGTCCAGTTGGTGTGTTTTATAGAAATCACCGAAGGTTTCCTTGAACGACTTCTCAAATTCTTCTGCAAAGTTGTCCATATCATGATCAAACCGAATTGCCTGAAGAGGCGGTACCGTATCCATGTGAAATTGAAAATCTAAATTTACAGGAGCAACTACGGCTATATTCGGAAAAGGAATATCGGGTACAGGTGGCATCGCTTCAGGAGCTTCTATATCTTGAACTGCTTCAGGCGCTTCCTGTACATCTACTGCTATTTCCTGAAGCTCTGCCGGTTCAGACGGCACGGCAACCGGTGCCGGAGGGGAGTGATCTTTCTTCCTGGCTTTGATGGTAGTGTCTTGTGCAATTACGAAAGAACTTCTTGTTAGCGTCCGATCCTTTTTGTTCGAGGAAACGGTTAACCATGATGCGCAGAACAATCCGAGCACGAGCAATACCACCGGTATAATTCGTTCCCGTCCGGAATAATGTTTTACAGATTTTTCCATAAGTCTTTTAATTCGGTTTAACAATTGGTTTTTGTTATCTGCCAGCGAGAGGGCTATACCCGACTGGCTTAAGCGTGCTTCTTCAAGTTGTACCAGCGCCAATGCGTAGGCCGCTGTGTTGCCAGAAGTTCTTACCACGGCGTCATCGCAGCAGTGCTCGCGTTCATCGCGAACAATAGAAGAAAGCTTCCATACAAACGGGTTGAAGAAGAATATAGCTTCCAGTATCAGCTGAAAGAGGTTGATGAGGTAATCATGCCTCCGGATGTGTGTGAGTTCGTGAATAAATATAGTTTCAAGTTGCTCGGCAGTAAGACCGGAGAGCATACCTACCGGCACAACGATGAGCGGTTTTAAATATCCTAATACAACAGGAGCTTGTATCCGTGCGGATTCAGCCAATGAAACCTTGAGAGATATATTGAGTTGTGAAGCAAGCTCCTGCACCCGACTATACCAGTAACCGGTTATGGGCAGTGCTCCATTCCGCAGGCGACTTACATATATACCGCCTCCAACAACACGAAACATAAAGAGCAATGCACCCGCCAGCCACGCCATTACCAGCCATGAAAGATTTTGTTGTATAGCTGTTAGCAACCAGGTGAGGATACTGCCGGAAGTTGCAGCGCCTTGAGAAACGGGGTAGTATATGTAGGCGAAGTTGCCGGATGATGACGCAATGATTTCACTTTTGTTGTATAGAAGTATAAACGTAGCGATGCCGGCAATCCAGGTGAGGGTCAGACCTGCCAGCGCTACACCATATCTATAGCCGGAAGCAGCCGAAGGTATATATTTCAATAGAATCAATACCAGGCCCAGCGTAACAAGACCTTGCCAGAGTGAATGCAGCAGCGTCCAGCCGAGTGCTTCAATCATTCCGTTCGGAAGCAGGTGATATAAACTCATGATTCACCTCCTTCTAATTTTTCCAGGTATTTTCTGATTTCACGAAGCTCTTCTTTGGAAGATCGCTTGTTACCAAGCGCACTCATCACCAGTTGTGCAGCCGATCCCTGAAACACGGTGTCTATCATTTTATTAAGAATCTGCTGTTGCGTGTTCTCCAGTGAAGGCACTGCTTTATAAAGATGAAGCTTGCCGCTTCTCTCACGGGTCACCAATCCTTTTTCGTGCATGATCTGCATGAATTTCAGAATGGTGGTATAGCCATTCTGCTCTTCCCCTCCCAGCGCGTCATGAACTTCTTTTACGGAGACTGCATCTCGTTCCCAGAGCACCTGCAGTATCTCCAGTTCTTTTTCTGTTGGCTTTACATCTTTCCTGCTCATGAATACGAATGTTTTCGTAGTACAATAGTAATGAGAGTCTGAACGACTTGCAATAGTTTTACGAAAAATTTCGTAGATAAGTTTCCGAAAAGCTTTTTTCAGAATAACTGCAAAAATCGAAGACTGCTAAATTGGATGGACTTACCCTTCCCCGGGTGAGTCAGGATTTGAGGGCGGCTTCCCCGAATTTTCTTTTCAGTACCGGGTAAGCAGCGACCGCTGCCAGTATGATGAGCGTGCCGATGTAAAAGTTGAGTCCCATCTTTTCTTTATCCTTAAAAACGATAACGGCCATTACGATGCCATATACCGGCTCCAGGTTAAGTGTGAGCTGTAACAGAAATACGCTGATCTTTTTCATTAACTCTACTGCTACCGAATAAGCGTATACCGAGCAAACACCGGCCAACACAGCAATGCAAAGCCAGTCGGTGAGCGAAGGAATCAAATGTAATGTGTGGCCTGGTGCTATCTGTTTATAGAATGGAAGAAAAATGCCAATGGAAATAAACACACCCATCATTTCATAGAACGTAATGGTGAACGCAGGAATCGACCGCACTACTTTTGCATTGAAGACTGAGAAGAGTGCTGAAGTAAAGCCGGCCAATATACTGAGGAGCAATCCTGCTTTATAATGAAAGTCGAACGAGAAGATGATATAGAGTCCGAAGATCACCACCAGACCCAACAACAATTCAAATTTCTTCACACGTGTACGATTGAACCAAGGTTCCAGCAGTGCGGCCCACAGTGAGTTTGTAGCAAAGCCGACAAGACTTACCGATACGTTGGAGACGCGAGCCGAGCCAAAGAACGCCATCCAATGGACGGCTACTATGGTGCCGATCAGCAAAAGCCTGATCAGTTGATGGCTTGTAACAGAGAATGTTCCCTTTGTAACAAAAATTACAATGCCCATACCGATTACAGCAAGTATAGCGCGGTAAAACACCATCTCTACAGCCGGTATAGATACCAGCTTTCCAATAACAGCAGAGAACCCCCAGAGAAATACTATGAAATGTAGTTTAAAATAATCGTTGCGCGTGGCCATTTAACGTGGAACGTATTTGTACATAATAAGCGAGATTATACCGAAGATGACGTTCGGTATCCACACTGAGATCTGAGGGGGCATAGATCCGTTTTCAGCAAACGTACGGAACAGTGTGAAAAATATAATGAAGATGAAGGAGAGTAAAAATCCAAGAGCAATCTGAAGTCCTGTACCTCCGCGGCTTTTTCGTGATGATACAATCACCCCCATAAACACCAATATAAAAATGGTGAACGGCGCAGTGTAGCGGGTATATTTCTCCACTTCATATACTTCTATACCGGTTGAACCGCGCGCGCGCAGTGTGTTGATATAAGCGGTAAGTTCGTTTAACGTCATGCCATCGTATTTGCGATAGTCGCTTTCAAATTCTTTGGGGTGTATCACCAGTGCAGTATCTTTCGATGTACCACTCAATAGAGTATCTTTTGTTATGATGGCTTTTCCGGTATCAGCGCCAAGGGTAGTTTCCGGCCCTGCTGTTTTTTCAAAGATGGTTTGCACCCTGTGGATGCGCCAATCGCGCATCGTCCATTTTTTCTTGGTAGTGTCCCATTCAATACGGTTGGCAGTAAGTTTTTCAATGAGCTTGTTATCTTCAAAGCGCTCCATGGTGAACTGGTAGCCGGTATTGTTGGTGTTGTTATAGCTTTTCATATAGAGGTATACATCGGGTGCAACCTGTATATGAACATTCTGCTTGTCGTAATAATATTTACTCTTCAGGTATTGAACTTCAAATGCAAGTTTTGATTTGTTGGAGTTGGGAATGATCCACCCGTTGAGAATAAAACTTAGGATTGCCACGATAAATGAACCCATAAAATAGGGAAACATCATTCGCCTGAAACTTATACCGGCACTGAGTATAGCAATTACTTCAGTGCGGCCGGCCATGCGCGAGCATACATATACGGTAGCAATAAAGATGGTGATAGGTGCTACGAGGCTTCCGATCCACGGAATAAAATCCATGTAGTATCCGAATATTTGTCCGGCAGTAAGTTCTGCTTTCGCGAACTTATCCATCTTGTCGGTCATGTCGATCACAGAAATCACCGCGAGCAGAATCACCACCACAAAAAAGAAGGTGCTCAGAAATTGCTTGAGAATATATTTGTCGAGTAGTTTCATGCTGCGCTGTTGCTGTTTTTTTTATAGTCGCTGGGAAACAATCTTCACCATTTTATTTTTCCATTCGGCAAATGTGCCGTCCTCAATACGTTTACGCGCTTCTTTTACCAGCCAGAGATAAAATGTGAGGTTATGAATGGAAGCAATTTGTGCGCCTAAAATTTCTTTGTTAATGATGAGGTGCCGTAAATACGCTTTCGAATGAAATGTACTTACATAGCCGCCCAGTCCTGCATCGATAGGAGAGAGGTCATCCTTCCACTTTTCATTCCGGATGTTGATAATTCCCTCGGTTGTAAAAAGCATGCCATTGCGCGCATTGCGGGTAGGCATCACACAATCAAACATATCAATACCCAGAGCTATACATTCCAGTATATTTTCAGGTGTACCTACACCCATCAGGTAACGAGGTTTGTCTTTCGGAAGAATGCCGCACACAAGACTTGTCATGGCATACATATCTTCATGAGGTTCGCCTACCGATAAACCTCCAATGGCATTGCCGGGTTGATTTTGCGATGCTATAAATTCTGCCGATTGCTCACGCAAATCTTTATATACACTGCCCTGCACAATGGGGAACAACACTTGTTCATATCCATATTTAGGCTCGGTGGAGTGAATGCGGTCCACACATCGTTTTAACCACTTATGCGTAAGCTGCATGGAGTCCTTGGCATATTTATAATCACAGGGATACGGTGTACATTCATCAAATGCCATGATTATATCTGCACCAATGGAACGCTGAATGTCCATCACATTTTCGGGTGTGAAGTGATGCTTGGAACCATCAATGTGCGATTTGAATGTAACGCCTTCGTCTACAATCTTTCGGTTCGCAGCCAGTGAATATACCTGGTAGCCGCCACTGTCAGTAAGTATAGGGCGATTCCAGCCGTTGAATTTGTGAAGGCCTCCGGCCTTTTCAAGCACACCAAGCCCCGGGCGCAAATAGAGATGATAGGTATTTCCCAGGATAATTTGCGCCTGAATATCGAGCTCCAGCTCGCGCTGATGCACAGCCTTTACAGATCCTGCTGTGCCCACAGGCATAAAGATGGGTGTCTGGATTTCTCCGTGATCGGTGTGAAGTACGCCCGCCCGTGCAAATGACTTGGGGTCGGTTGCTGTTAAATCAAATTTCATAGCGCGATATGCGCTGCAAAAATAGAATAATCGGCCTGAACCCCTGCAAAGTTTCTTGCAGGGCACTGCTGCGCTTACAACCTGCTTATAGCCTGTGGGTTAGTGAATGCCCGAACTAAGGTATGACTCCGCATTTTGCTGGGTAATCACTTCCAGCGGGAAGAGGTCAGTGCCTGGTGTGCCTTTCTTAAACATCAGGTGGTTTACTAGGTGACTGATACCGAGTGATGCCTGACGCTTTGGATTCTGATTAATAAGGAAGTCGATAATGCCGTTGCGCAGATACTTGAGGTTTTCTTCCAGTATGTCGTAGCCTACCAGGCGGATATTTTTCTTGCCATGTTTCTCCAGAAACGATGCTGTTACTGCTGTTCCTTTTGATGTGCTGACAAAGATGCCGCGCAAGTTCGAATCATTCAGCAGTTGATCCAACTGGTTGCTGAAGGAAGGATCTTTCGGATTGAGGTTAAAGTCGATAATGGAGAAATCGCCTTTGCCCCTGTCTTTAAAATATTCGCGAAAGCCTCTTTCTTTCTCCAACAAGTGGAAAGAGTCGTGTATATCTTCATCGATGTGAAGTACAGCCAATGTTCCTGGTTGATGCTGACCGAAATAAACAAGCTCGGCGCCCACACGTCCGCTCTGATAAAGGTTCTGGCCTATAAAGCTCAGTGGATTTGCTTCTGGTATATTGGTGTTGAAAAGAACGTAAGGTATATCGGTTTCGCGGAAGAGCTCAAATATAGGAATTGCTTCGTGATAGAATGTAGGAGCGATGAGTATACCATCAGGCTTGGCGAGGTATACCTCATGCGCCATTTTCTGGAAAGAGTCTTTATCGAGAAGATCAAAGAGAAACAGCTCTACCTGTATGCCGTATTGCGCCCACTCGGTTTGTGCCTGTGCTATACCCATGTTGGATTGTGCCCAATAAGGATCCTGCTTGGGATCAGGTAGAAGCGCGGCAATGCGATAGTTTTTATTCGAACCCAGGGTGCGGGCAATCAGGTTGGGTTTATAGTCAATCTGTTCCATCACTTCCGTTACCTTTTTCAAGGCTTCCGGCGATACTCTGCCGCGATTATGCAATACGCGATCTACTGTACCTACAGAAACACCTGCCAGCTTGGCGATGTCTTTAATGCGAATATTTTTATCGACCATATTCAAAAAAATCAAATTTTCATGTGATACGAAAACGTTTCCAATTTACATATTTTTTATGTTTTCGCGCACAAATAAAATGTGCGCGTACACATTTTGAAAATTTTCTTGCTTTTATTTGTTCTGTATTCTACTTTGGATCGTGATTTTGCCAGCTACAATATTTTACAATGGCGATTTCAGGCAGAAGAAAATCTTTGCCAGTTAAATACAAGAATAAAAAAACGTTAATGCATGCTGTTTATATGGCCTTTACCAGCCATGCAGCTCTAAATCGCTGCCATTGTGCAGCTTTCGATTCGCACTGAAAGCATAAAGTTCTCGCTAGTACCGATGCGTTCTTCAGAACTTCAATCGGGTTGCTTTGTAAAGACAGCCCGCATAAAGTATCGATGTGCTCTTTATAGGTTTACGAGTACATTTGGTTTGGTTGAGTTAGTAGGGTAGGTCCAGCCTGCCCTACATTTTTAACAAAGCATATAGCGTTAGCAAGCAATACCTAGGTCAGCCTGAGATACTCTGCACCTTTTTGAAAAACACCTTAAAGGTTGTTCCGATATTTACTTCACTTTCTACTTCAATGTTTCCACTTATCGCAAGCATTTGTGTTTTTGCCAGGTATAGTCCCAGGCCTTTGCCTTCCACGTGCAGGTGAAACCTGCTATAGAGTGTAAAGAGTTTGTCTCTGTTTTTTTGCAAGTCAATTCCTAAACCATTATCGGAGATGGCAAGGCATATATAGTCACCGGCATGTATGGCAGCGATCATGATCTCCGGCTTTCTTTCCGGGTGTCTGAATTTAATGGCATTGCTCAGTAAATGATGTGCAACACTATAGAAATAAGCTTTGGACGTAATGATCGACTGAACTTCTGAAAAGTCTGTTCGAATCATTGCTTTTGAATCATTAACCTCTATTTCGAGGCCAGAGATAACTTTGTCCATCTCAACTTTCAGATCGAATTTTTCCAACGGGCTTGGCGTATTTTTAATGTGCAGAATCTGGTTGAGATCTCTGATAACAGCGTCAATCTCTTTTGCTGTAAAGACTAACTTGTCACTTATGGTTTTTACTTCATTCGGAACTTCGCTGATCATTTCCATCAACGTGCCCAGGCCCATGATGCGGGCAACGGGGCCACGCAGGTTGTGCGCTGTAACAAATGCAAATTGTTCCAGTTGCTGGTTGTATTTTACCAGTTCTTTTGTTCTCTTGTCTACTTCTTCTTCCAGCGTCTCATTTCTGTGGGTTATCTCTTTGTTCTGATTTTCAATAGTGGTTTGTGCCTTTATAAGCTGATAATTCTTTTCTGATAGTAAATTACTTTGACTCAGAAGTTCTTCATTCACATCAATCAGCTCTTTTGTTTTTTCATTGATAATTTCCTCCAACACCAGCTTTTGTTTTTTTACCCGCCTTGTGTTGAGATGTATAATGAGGAAGACCAACAGGATAGACGATATAAAGTATAAGAAACGTGCCAGCGAAGTTTTATACCATGGTGGATTTATATGAAAGGAAAATGAAGCGGGTGCACTAACAACATCGTAAATATTTTTGGCCCTTACATGAAAAGTATAGTCTCCGGCTGACAAATTGGTGAATAACGCTTCTTTGCTGGTCGCCCATTCCGACCACTTGTTTTCAAAGCCTTCTAATTTATACTGATATTGATTCTTTTCAGGTTCCTCCAGAAATGAACAGAGAAACTCGAACTTTAAATTGTTGGAAGTAAAGGGAATTGTGTTGATCGCGTTCTTTTCCGAATGTTGATAGATCACAGAATCCCGGGCCCAGACTTTCTGAATGGTTAACGTTATCGGCTCATTGTAAAAGGAAACCTGTTGAGGATTATAGTTGAATATTTTTCTATTATTTCCAATCCACACATTTCCGGAAGAAGTAACCAGTATAGGAGCATCTACATCTACACGAAGATTCCGAAAGGGAAGAGAGATTTTATTAAATGGTGTAGGTAAAAGTTTAAAACTGCCATCGGGTTGCTTTTTCAGAACGCCCGCCATTTCTTTTTCTTTCGGCCTGGCTCCCCAAAAGTAAACATTGCCTTCGGGATCTTCGGCAACGGTATATATGCAGAATCCTTTGCCTAATGCTTTCCGGTATTTTTCTTCAGGCTCAAACCGGTTATTATGTGAATTGTAGCTATAGATACCATCAATAGTCGCAGCTATAATTTTCCCGCCTATACGGTAAATTCTGTTATTGGAGCTGGCGGGCAGTCCTTTTGCGGCATCATATTTGGTTACGGCAATGACCGAATCCAACTGCTCATTTAGCTTTAGCTTCCAGATGCCCCGGTTGAATTGGCAGGTCCATATATTTCCTTCTTCGTCTTCTTGTACAGCACGTGATTCTTCTTCCGTAAAGCCTTTAATTTTTTTCTTACTCCATGTATTTTTATGTTTTGTCAGCAGCCAGATCCCTGTGTTATAAGTTCCCATGATCATCTTGTCGGCATGGTTTCGCAAGGCACACAACGCGAATGTATACTTATGATCCACGATCCTGGTGACTTTTTTCCCTTCTAACTCCAGCACGCCTTCATCATGAAGTGCATACAGTTTGTTATGTATGTTGCTGAAACTCCAAACACCGCCTTCTGTTATTGGTAATGTGGTAAAGGTGTTATCATCTTCCTGGTATAGCAGGTTGGTATAGGTTCCCACATAGTGATGGTTCCCTTTTCTGCCGAACGAAAGGACAAAATCCTTCACACCGTTTTTATAGTCAAAGTAAGACAGTGGAGAGCTCGATATGATCTCTATTATATTTGAATCGGCATTTGCCCAAAGGTTATGCTGTTTGTCTTCAAAGAGATATCCCCAGCGCATCAGGTTTTCTGCCGGTACGTGGTAGCGTAATTTCCCGCTCTTGTCGTAAAAAAGAATTTCATCATAAGAAAGAATTTCATCGATCACATGAACTGCAATGTTTCCGTTATCGAGACAGGTCATGCTCTGAATGTTCAGATTTTTCAGGCTTCTGTTGAGTTCTTCAGAGAAGATATTCCATTGATCGGGATGTTTTTCGTTGATGATCCAAACCCGATTTTTTTCATCCAATATCAGAAAGTTATCGGGGCCATAATCTGTGATCCATGCATACTTCATTCCCTCTATTATTCGGAAATAAGGTGTCGATTCAAACCCATCGCCTGTGTACCTGTATAATGCGTCCTCTTTTCGGGCATACAGGTTGTTTTGGTTCACGATTAATCCCTTGCAACGGACCTTTAATACTTTGAAATGGTTATCAGCGTATATATAAATATAATCTTCGCCTAAAAAGAAAACCTTGTTATTGAAGACCCTTACCAGGCTCATGGTCATATTTACCTTATGCACAGCCGGCAGTTTGTCTAATAAAGAAAAGTATTGATATGTTCCGTCAGACTTTGTTTGAAAATATCCCAGGTCATAATCGGCGCATACGTAAGCTTTGCCGGAAGAATCAATATCAACCGAGTAGATAGCTTCTTTGTCGGGCAATGACATCAACTCCCATTTGTTTCCATCATACCGAAGCAGGCCTTCTGTGTTGGCAACGTAAATAATGCCTTGCTGGTCCTGGCGGATAGACCAGCTCTGACTGGCGCCCTGATAAACCTCAATGGGGTAATTCTGAGTAAACAGTTGTTGTGCGCGGGCAATAAAACAACTTACCAGAAATAAGCTTGTGATTATCAGATGATACATGAATTGTTCGTTGCGTAAGGCTACCCAATAGACACCGGCCGGGTAGCTGGTCAATGTCTAAATTCAATAACTGATTTCGTTGCGGGGGTTAGGAACCAGGCTCCAAAACTAGGGTAATTGGTATTTGAATGAAACAAGGAGAATGCTTAGAGTGATATACGTAAAAATACCTACATCAATTAGACGAAGGCATGTAAAAAACTGTTGTTACCTGTGCAGGCAAATCCCACCTGGCCTGTGAGTATACGGTATATACAAGTATAGATGTCAGGTTATGTTGCCCGATCATTTAAAGAATCGGGTAACGCGTGACGCCTCGCAACAATATCGATAAGATCACTAACCTGACAAAGTGTGATTAGAAGAGACGAATAAATTACTCGTCCTTGTCGTCAGTATCTTCAGAGTATAGCGTGAGCTCTCCATATACACCACCTGAAAAGAATGGTGTGGCATCAGCAAATGAAAATGCATACATGGCGCCATCGGGAGAGTCCGCCAGTTGGCGCGATTGTACTTTATCCTGCCGCGTATTGGTAGCTTTGCGATATACGTCTACGCGCCCATCGTTAAGCAAACGTGCTCCGCTTCTGATTTTGATCAGCTCCTGCAAGCCCTGCAATTCTTTTTGCGAGTAATTCTTTCCTTCCGTCAGAGCGATTTGTCCTTTCGTGTTTTTCAGGTATTCAATGGCGGTCGTGTAGGCCTCGCGTTTGGCCTTCTCCATAGCATCTATAAATGAACGATCATCTTTAAGATCATTGAAGTCAGAAAGAATGTCATTCTTCGAGAAGCAGATTCTGGCCGATGGCGTTTCGTATACTACATCGGCAGCAGCGATTTTCCTGAGCGAGACAGAAATTGTTTCCTGCGCAACAGCACAGGAGCAAGCACACACGAGTAGCGTGCAGGGTAAAAACATTCTCATACGTGGGGTCTTTAATTCGGGAAGATAAAATTAATAATTCCTGTATGGCAAACTGTATTTCAGTGCTTTTTCTTCGTGTGAACTTTTAATTGTCGTTCAAAAAAAATGTATCAACATCTGCTGTAGAATCTTTTCGCCATGCACATACTTCCGTGTTAATTTGTGCGGGTTCCCTTTTATCCTCCAACAGGCCTTTTATCTTTGTGGCTTTCTTAATTTAAGTCGCTTGCTAATCCTGTTCGTCATTTTTTCAGCTCTTGTTGGAATACAGCTTATCTATCTCATCGTATTCCTGGTTGCCATTTCCAAAAAGCGGACTGCAACGCAGACGGAGCGTTTGCCCGTATCGATCATTATTTGTGCGCACGATGAGGAAGAGAACCTGAAGGAGCTGATTCCTGAATTGCTGGCACAAGACTACCCCGAGTTTGAGATCGTTGTGGTTGACGATCGCTCCAACGATACAACATTCGATTGGCTGCTGGAAGAAACAAGCAAAGATCACCGTTTGCGCATGGTGCATGTTAACCGCACACCTCCGCACGTTAATGGAAAGAAATACGGCATTACACTGGGAATCAAAGCAGCCAAATACGAGTGGATCTTATTGACCGATGCAGACTGCAGGCCACTCACCAAACAGTGGATCGCTTCCATGAGCGCACAGTTCAATGAATCGACAAGCTTTGTATTGGGAACATCGCCGTATGTAAAAGTACCTGGCCTTCTCAACGCTTTTATTCGTTTTGAAACGTTGCTCACAGCATTACAATACATCTCTTTTGCTTCATTGGGAAACCCTTACATGGGCGTTGGCCGTAATATGGCCTATCGGAAATCGATGTTTCTGCAGAAGAAAGGATTCAATAACTTTTTGAATGTTACCGGTGGTGATGATGATCTGTTTGTGAATCAGCATGCCACGGGCAAAAATACGAAAGTGGTGATTGGTGAAGAGTCGCTGATATATTCGCTTCCTGAAACCACATGGTCATCATTCTTCCGTCAGAAGACCCGCCATTTATCGGTAGGAAAGTTGTATCGGTTCGGGCATCGTTTTTTGCTCGGATTGTTTACGCTAACCTGGCTGCTTACCTGGTTCGGAGGTATTCCGCTGGCCTTTGTGCCGGAATTTACTTACCTGGTAGTGGGGGCGTTGCTTTTCCGTATGCTCTTCCTGGTTATGGTAGCCAATATGGCTGCCAAAAGATTCGGGGTGCGGTTTGAGGTATGGCTGGTGCCGCTTTTAGATTTTATTTATGCCTTTTATTATCTTGTCACCGGCCTCATGGCGTTAGTGTCCAAAAAAGTACGATGGAAGAATTAGAAGAAGAAAACAGGTTCTCATCAAAAGCACTGGAAGATTTCCGTTTGATTGATATGGCCGTGGCAGGCGATGACAGCTCGTATGCCAAGCTTATGCAGCGGTATAAGCGCCCGGTCTACCACATGATTCTGAAAATGGTGCGCAATGTAGATGATGCCGAAGATCTTACCATCGAGTCGTTTGCCAAAGCCTTTAGAAGCCTTCATCGTTTTAAAAAAGATTTTACATTCAGTACCTGGTTGTTCCGCATTGCTACGAATAACACCATCGATTTTATACGCAAGAAAAAACTGAACACTCTCAGCATTGAAAATACATTTACCGATGACGATGGCCAGTCTGTTTCCATCGATGTGGAAGATGAGAACCTCGATCCGCAGGAAGAAACCATCAAGTCGCAAAAAGCTGAGCTGATACAAGTCTTTGTAGATAAGCTGCCTGCCAAATATCAGAAGCTGGTGCGCCTGCGCTATTTCCACGAACTCTCGTATGAAGAGATTGCTGTAGAGCTGGATGCACCATTGGGTACAGTAAAAGCGCAGCTTCACCGCGCACGTGAGCTGATGTTTGAGATGGTGAAGAACAAGCGCGATCATATTTAATCTATCTATACATCTTTAGAAACTCCGCTGCCGCTTGCAACAGGCCGACATCATATTTCATTACTTTCCTGATCTTACCGCCAAACAAAAAGAGCAGTTTGTCAAGCTGTTTGATTTGTATAAAGAGTGGAATGACAAGATCAATGTAATATCCCGCAAGGATATCGATAACCTGTATATCAATCATATACTGCACTCGCTGGGAATAGCCAAAGTAATGGCTTTTAAACCCGGTGCATCGGTGCTCGATGTAGGTACGGGAGGTGGCTTCCCCGGTATACCGCTGGCTATACTCTTTCCTGATACTAAATTTCATCTAGTAGATTCTATCGGCAAAAAGATTACTGTAGTGAAAGGTGTAGCCGAAGGTATAGGATTGAAAAATGTAAAAGCCGAACAGATTCGCGCGGAGCAGATTAAAGGTGAATATGATTTTATAGTGAGCCGGGCCGTTACCCGTTTAAAAGAATTTTACGGATGGATCCATCGCAAAACCAAAAAGCAATCGGTACATGAGCTTGATAATGGTATATTGTATCTGAAAGGTGGTGATTTAGATGAAGAGCTTGCCGAACTGAAGCACATCCACCAGGTTTACGATCTTTCCGATTATTTTAAAGAAGAATTTTTCGATACGAAAAAAGTGGTTTTTGTACCGCTATAGCCCGTTTTTTACCAGGTCAATCTCTGCCAGCCCTTGCTGAAAACGTTTTCGGCCGTTGCTTTATTAAACTAAATTTTATAACTATGTAGTCATCCCAAACTTCATCGTGAAAAAAGCGATATCCATAGTGTTCATCTTCCTCCTGCTCTTTAACGTGCTGGGTTACTATGGATTGTTCTTCGGGCTACACTATCAGAACCGGCAACAGTTAATACAACAATTCGATGCTGGCCAGTATAATCAGCAACAAACGGTTACCATTAAAGTGCCACTGGCCATTCCATACGCCAATAATACAGAAGAATACCAGCGTGTGGATGGCGAGTTTGAACACAACGGTGAAGTATACCGTATGGTAAAGCAGCGCCTTTCGCAAGACACACTATATATAGTATGTGTTAAGGATATGAAGGGCACCCGCATCAACCAGGCATTAGCTGATTATGTAAAGACTTTAGCCGACAGTCCTGCAGGAGATCAGCACCAGGCACCCGCATTGCCGGCTTTTATTAAAGAATATATTGTGAGCAGCTATACGATCAAATCCCAAACACGGGGCTGGTCATCTGATGTGCGTAACGAAAAATCTCCCGTTGTATTGACCGATTCCTACTGTGCGTCTATCGTACATCCTCCTGAAAGGGCGTAATCTTTTTATTCTTCCCGCCCGTACAATTCATTTAAGAGCGTAGTAAAAGAGCTATACAGGCAGCTGTATATTTCCTGTAGGCTGGTGTTGGAGTAAACTTTATTGTACCCTCGGGAAGAGCGTTATGCTCTTGCGCGATTGTCTTTTGATCGCATCCATCGTGGAAACCCTTAATAATCCAAAACTATATATGAAGAAAATCTACCTGCTACTACTCGGGATTATTCCCACTCTCTCATTCTCACAAACGCTCACAGACGGGCTTATGATGCCCAAAAAAAATTTTTGTACCGGTTTTATGTATGGACATGATCGCTGGACGAACTATTGGGAAGGAGAGCTGAAGCGTGACAATGGAAACATCGGGCATATAACAACGCAAAGCCTGACATGGGTTGGTAATTATGGTGTCACCAACAAGATCAATGTGATTGCCATGGTACCGTATGTGAAGACAGAAGCCAGCCAGGGAACCTTGCATGGCATGGAAGGTCTGCAGGATCTTTCGCTGGGTGTAAAGTATAATTTCTTCAAGCAGAAATTTGAGAAGAGTACGTTCAGTACATTTGCGGTATTTAATTTCTCTACGCCGCTGAGTGACTATACTCCGGATTTTTTTCCGCTGGCACTTGGCACGCATACAACCAACCTCACCTACAGGCTTACGTCTAATTTCAGATACGAGCACTGGTATGTAAATGCCTCCGGAGGATATACCTGGAGAAGCAACACGAAACTGGACCGCCCCTCATACTTTGATGGCAATCAGTTTGTAATGAGTGACGAAGTAAAAATGCCAAATGTATTTGATGTTTTTGCCAGCATTGGTTACCACACGGGTCCGCTGCAGGCCGAGCTGAACTATATGCAGCAAAACACACTGGGGGGCGCTGATATACGCCGGCAGGATATGCCGTTTGTATCAAACCGTATGAATTATATAAAAGGCGGTGCATTGATTATGTATTATCTGCCCAAGCCGGCCGGCCTGGCAGCACGTGGTGCAGTAATGTATACCCTGGCCGGACGCAACGTTGGCCAGTCAACCACACTGATGGCCGGATTTCTCTACACCCTCAAGTTTGGTGAAAACCAGTAATGATTCTACGCTATGAAAAAGAATATATACTATACCCTGATTATAACCTGTGCGCTTGCACTCGGTATTGTTGTGAGCTGCAATAAAGATATTGAAGTTTCTGAGACGCTTACACCGCTTGCACCTGCCAGCCTTGATGAAGATGCAGAAACCTGGACACCTATAGATGCCAACACATTCACAATCGATAAAATTGTAAACGTAGTGGAGAACTCTACTCCCAAAGTGTTCAACCCTCCGGCCGATATAACATCCGATGCTTACAAGGCAGAACTTGCTACCATTAAGGATTTACAAAGTAAACTTACCAAGGAACAGAAAGCTGCTATCGAATACTGGAGTGGTGGCGGTGTGTTGCGCTGGAACCAGGTACTGCGTGGATTGGTAGCACGCTATAATTTACCCCCGGCACCGAAAGCCGATGGTACATACCCGGTGCCGGATGCCGAGAACCCGTTTGCTGACCCTAACTTTCCGTTTGCAAACCCTCCCTATGCAGCACGTGCCTATAGTTATGTTACTGTAGCGCAATATGAAGCGCTGAAAGCTGCATGGCACTATATGTACCAATATAAAAGACCTTCACCTTATAAGAATGACGCTGGCATACAATCATTAATGCCTGAAACCGGTTTACCTTCGTATCCTTCGCACGATGCTGTGCTATCAGGTGTAACGGCAGAGATGCTGAAATTACTTTTCCCTGCAGCTGTAGAGGAGATTACGTTGAAAGCAGCCGAGCAACGCAATGCAGCACTGTGGTCTGGTAAAGCTTCTACCAGCGATATAGCCGCCGGACTTGCGCTCGGTAAATCGGTAGCTGCGTTATTTATTACGCGTGCCAAAGGCGATGGTATGGGTTCTGCCGTGGGTAACAAAGCACTTTGGCAAAGCCTGGAAGATGGCGCCAAAGCAAAAGGAGAAATTCCGTGGATAAGCCTCGAAACACCCAAGCGTCCGCCAATGCTGCCAGCGTTTGGTAAAGTAAAAGCGTGGATGATGACGGCTGACCAGATAACCGCTGGCCGGCCGGCTCCACCACCACTAACCTCTTCGGCTGAGATGAAGACAGAAGTGGATGAAGTAAAATGGTATTCTAAAAATCTTACACGCGAACGCCTCGCCATTGTACACAAATGGGCCGATGGTGCGGGAACCTATACGCCTCCCGGGCATTGGAATGATATAGCTGCCGAGTATATACGCGATGCTAATTATAGCGAGGTAAGGGCCGCGCGTGCCTTTGCATTGCTGAATGTGGCCTTGCATGATGCAGCCGTTTGCTGCTGGGAAACGAAGTTCTATTATTTCAATCCGCGTCCTTCGCAGATGGACCCTTCTATAAAAACTGGTACCGGTGTACCGAACTTTCCGGCCTTTACTTCCGGACACTCTACGTTCTCCGGATCGGCAGCTACGGTGTTATCATACCTGTTTCCATCGAATAGCGAATATTTTCTGGGACAGGCAAGTGAAGCTTCGAACTCTCGACTATATGCCGGTATACATTACCGTTCCGATATTGAAGTAGGCTTGAAGCAAGGAAAGAATGTAGGAGGATTTGCCGTAGCCTTTGCACAAACCGATGGCGCTGATTAAGATATATATTGATGATTGATAGGTTAAATTCGGGAATGCCCTCGGGCATCTCCCGGTTTTAGAAAAAGATTAGAACAAGCGTAAAGGAATAGATATAGAAAGTATAAAAAGATCTTTGGGTTAGAAAAACACTCCCGCACTGCTCAGACCCGCACCCACACCTAAGTTTGCTCCAATCGAGAAGTGATCCGGATAAGGTATATGTCATACGGCCTGTCCGGATTTGCTTTTTTACAGGTGTACCATTATGTATACATTCATTTCTGCAAAATCGAATGCCTGCGCACACAAATGAGATTTTCTACTCAAGAAACATCATAGATATTCATGGCTCTATGTGCCGGAGAAATATCCAATTGACGTGATGCGGCTGGCAATAAATTTAAACTTGTTTTATATTTCATTATGAAAAAAGCCCTGTATCAGTTTTGGATTGTCATGTTGCTGACATCGCCCGTTTTCCTTACGGATATATTTGCGCAGAGAAAACAAGTTGCTACCGGTACTGTTCAGCGAATCAAAGTACACGGAAAATTTCTGGAGCAAAATCTTAGCGGCGATAGTGCCGAGCGGTACGTATCGGTTTATTTACCGGCGAGCTACAAAAACAACCCTGCCAAACGCTATCCGGTAGTTTATTTCCTGCACGGCTATACCGACAACGATGCAAAATTCTATGGCTTTGAAAAACACTGGATGACATTACCGCCAATTTTAGACAGTGTGTTTGCAAAGGATGCTATGCATGAAATGATTGTTGTTACTCCTAATGCGTATACAACTTTTCAGGGAAGTATGTATTCGAATTCTGCTACCACCGGTAATTGGGAAGATTTTATTGCGGAAGAATTGGTAGCGTATATCGATAGTCATTTTCGCACGCTTGCAAAGACAGAAAGCCGGGGTTTATGTGGTCATTCCATGGGCGGTTACGGAGCGTTGCGTATTGGAAGAAAATATCCGGATGTATTTTCAGTTGTATATTTACTTAGCCCGTGTTGTCTGAATTCGCCTCCGATGTCTCTTCAACCAATACCACAGTCATTTCTTCGTGCAGACAGTATCAAAACCCTTGACGAAGTACTGAAGGCAGATTTTGGCACGAAAGCACTCTTTGCGTCTGCAGCAGCGTGGTCGCCCAATCCTGCAAACCCTCCGTTTTTTATCGACCTCCCGGTAAAAGAGGGTAAAGTTCAACCCGGCATTTTGCAGAAATGGGATGCTAACAGACCATTGAATAATTTAGATCAGTACATCTTCAATATCAGAAAACTCAAAGCAATCGGTTTTGATGCCGGAACAAAGGATGCATGGATTGCTGAAAGTATCAAAACACTGGACAATGAGTTGAATAAGTACGGGATCAAACATTTCTTTGAAATCTACGAAGGCGATCACATTAACCGCGTTGCTGAGAGAATCCAGAATAAAATGGTAAAATTTTTTTCTGACAATTTATCATTCGGGAAACGAGAAAAAACGAATAAGTAAACTTCACTTTCCCTCTGCTATAATTGCTTCCGGGGTGTCAATCAATGTGCGTTCTTCCGGAGTAAGCTGCAAGTCATCAGCAATAGAGGAAGGGGTTGGGCGCAATAAATAAAATACAACCGCTATAAAGATGGGAATGAACAAGAGATAGAAATTACCATTCAGAAAGAAAACAATAGCAGCAAAGAGACCCGGTAGTTCCAGGCAGGCAGAACGCACCAGCAGTATGCCGATGTATTTAGGCATCTTGCTTTTTAGTGGTAATCCTTTATCGATCCGTAAAAGCATTTGCTGATAGAGAAAATGTGCGGCAGAAAAGCCGATCACCACCACAGCAGCCAGCGCATAGGTATATATTTTAGTACTCTCATCCACTTTCACTACAACTTTTCCGAGATATACCAGTACAAATACGACTGCTGCAAATAGCAGCATCAATCCTGCCTGGGCAAAATAGATCAGGTTAAGCTGACTGAAATACTGTTTGGAGGTAAAGGCTTTGCTCATGATGATAATGTTAGAATAATGTTAGCGACCGTTAATGATCAGATCTTTCATCACATTGAAAGTTTTTTCTTTCAGTGATGCTATATCGCTGGCTGTGAGTCCTTCTGTTTTTATCTCACCGCCAACATATATTTTTATCTTGCCAGGACGCAGATCGATCGTACTGGGAGGCATCAGTTTTCCTGCGCCCACTACAACCAGGGGCAATATCGGTTGTTGCGTATCTACCGCAATCCGAAAGGCGCCATCGTGAAAAGGCTGTAATACTTCTTTCGAGCGGTTCTGTGTTCCTTCGGCAAAGATGAGTATAGATATACCTTGCCTAAGAAATTGTTTAAGACGATCAATACTCTTCTTACGGCTCTCCTGACTGGAGCGATCAACAATAATGGTAGCGGATTTAACGATCCATCCAAAAACCGGAATTTTGAGAAGTTCTTTTTTAGCCAAAGGTCTGAATTGGCCGGGTATAATCATGCGTATACCGGGTATATCCAGGAATGAAGTATGGTTGCTCACGAAAATATAGGCTTGGCCTTTTTTGAAATTCTCCGTTCCATAAAACTCATAACGGATAAACGTGAGAATACTGAATGTCCACGACCACAACCACAGAAAGAAATAGCCGATGTTTCCGAAGCGTTGGCCCAGCAAAAACGGAATCATAATACCTGGCAGGTAGAGAATCATAAACACACTGAACACCAGGAATACCCACACTTTATACAAGGTGAGGAGGATAGTCTGAACAATTTTCAAGTGATACCAGTTAAAACTTCCTCGAAAGTTCTGAAAGTTTAGGAAAGATGCAAAAAGCAAAAGCCAGCATGGACGCTGGCTTTTAAAAATAGGATGAACGGCTGCTCTTACGAGAGCGCAAATTTGGTAACACCGGGTGTAGCAATGGGGTAAAAACCATTTGCATCGGGTTTTACCGGAGTCTCTGCATCCCAGGCGAAGGTTGCAGGCATAATGCTGATGTTTGATTTCAACGCTTTATCCCACTCAATAACTTCTCCGCTGTAGGTGGCCATGCGCCCCATAATAGCGGTCATGGTCGACTTTGCTCCATTCTCTGCATCGGCAAATTTATATTCTCCTTTCGCGATGGCTGCGAAGAGTTCATCGTGCTCTGTTTGATAGGGGTTGTTCTCTGTTTTCTTGTCGAACTTATACAATACCTTATCCTTCGCGGCTATTTCCCCTGCACCGCATTTAATAGTACCCTTCGTGCCTACAAAGTATTCGTCAACTTTGGCATACGTGCCTTTGATGTGGCGGCACTGGCTGTTGAGGATCGAGCCATCGGCATATTGAAACTCTACATAATGGTGATCGAATATCTCACCGTACTCTTTACCTGTGCGCACCTGGCGTCCGCCCATACCTTGTGCCTTTACAGGATAACCTCCCTTGAACCAGTTCATCACATCGATGTTATGGATATGTTGCTCGTTGATATGATCACCGCAGAGCCAGTTGAAATAATACCAGTTGCGCATCTGATATTCCATTTCAGTTTGTCCTGGCTGGCGCATCTTTACCCATACGCCATCATTGTTCCACCACACTTGTGCAGAAGTGATGTCGCCAATCATGCCATCTTTCAGGCGCTTGTATAACTCACGGTATGAGTTCTGATAATGACGCTGCAGCCCCACCACTACATTTAATTTTTTAGCTTTTGCTTCTGCCGCAGCCGCCAGCACTTTTTGTACCCCCGCGGGGTCGGTGGCTACAGGCTTTTCCATAAACACGTGCTTGTTCTGTTTAACAGCTTCTGTGAAATGGATGGGGCGAAAGCCTGGCGGAGTTGTAAGAATCACTACATCGGCCAATGGAATCGCCTTCTTATAGGCATCGAAGCCTACAAATTTAGTCTCTTCGGTTACGGTAACTTTTGCTTTTACATTTCCTTCGTCTGAGTTCTCATCGGTAAGCGCATGATAGCATTCATCCAGGCGATCGCGAAACGCATCGGCCATGGCTACGAGCTTCACGTTTTGCTTGGTAAGAAGTGCCTGCATGGCAGCACCGGTGCCACGACCACCACAGCCTATCAACGCTATTTTGATGGTATCGTCCATAGAGGTAAAGTATCCGGCATTTGATATAAGCGGCATGGCCATCAGGCCTCCCGTTGCAATGGCAGAGCTCTTCACAAAATCTCTGCGGCTGATCGTTGCATTGTCTTTCGATTTCATAGGCGATGGTTTAAATGTTTTTTGAATGAGGCGTATACTTTATTAAGACAGTTCATTCGGTCATTTCCCCGAACCGTTCATCAACTATTTTAGATAGGAAGCATAGAATTTTTCAATTTCTTCCTTCGAGGGCTGTATCAATGGTCGTGCAATGCGAAAGCCCATATACATGCCATCCGTTAACCACCAGCGGCTTTTTGGTATTTGAGGATCGCGCTTGTTCCACTCAGCGCTCGATGCAATGCGATTGGTGCAACGTAACACTTCTGTTTCATCTAAGTACGAACCGCCCCGTGCTACGCGGGGATATTTACCGGCTGGTGGAGTAGAAGGATCTTTTGATCCGGCAGCAAGCAGTTCGTATGCTGTTGGATTATATTGATCCAGTGTCCACTCGCTTAAGTTGCCCAGCATATCATACAATCCAAAAGCATTGGGCTTGAGTTGCATTACTTTATGATATTTACCGCCACTGTTATTTTTAAAGAAGCCATATTCCTGCAAGCTGTTAGGATCGTTGCTTACTGGTTTATCATTCCCCGCACGACAAGCATATTCCCATTCTGCTTCTGTAGGCAGTCGGTAGAAGATGCCGGTTTGTTCGTATAGCCATTTGCAATACATAATGCCTGCCTGCTGACTCATGCTATTAGCGGGTTGCTTCGGATCGCGCCCCATACCCCAGGTAAGGTCTATATATTGCGCTGTGGGTCGTGATACAGCATCCACTGCGATAGCTTTTGTTTGCGGCACATCCATGTTCTTGAAGAATGCATCCCACTCGGCAAAGGTCACCTCATGTTCTTCTATCCAGAAAGCAGATAGTTCTACTTTTTTCTGGGGCGTTTCATCCTGCTCCTTCCTGCTATCGGCCGGGTTGCTGCCTAACATGAATGACCCTGCCGGTATAGCAATCATTTTAAAGTTTACATTGGTGCCGGGAATAGTTTGTTCATAGCTTTCAAATTTTTGAGCCTGCACGTGGAAAGTGAAAAGCAGAGAGCTAAAAGCAAGTGTGAGATAGTTCTTCTTCAAAGCAATCATTGTTTAATTTAATGGGCGATGAAGATAG
>NZ_DAIQRQ010000062.1:13889-31905 GCF_036786105.1 Ohtaekwangia sp. | reverse complement strand
CGACAGAAATACTAATCCAAATCTTGAACAAAACTCTTACTACCAATAGTAATTGGTATACGTTCAATATAAAGCAAAGGCCCCGAAATCCGGGGCCTTTCTATTTCTATTGTTATTAATGTGGTGTCTTCTGTTTTCGCGCTAGAAACTAATACGCTCTCACCAGCTTACCTTCCATATAGTTCACATACGAGCGGTTCACTACTTTCATACCCCCCGGCGTTGGATAATTGCCCGTGAAGTACCAATCGCCTGAGTGATGAGGAATGGCCTTGTGCAGATTCTCTACGGTCTGGAATACAACTTCAAGCTCTGCTTTCATATCGGCAGGACGGCAGATGTCTGCGATCTTTGTGGAGATTTCATCATCGGTAAATTGCTCGTACAACTGCTGCACATAGTTTACCTGGCTTTGATGGCCGCGTGCTCTTGTGCACTTCTCATATACTTCACCTAACAGATAATCTTTGCCCTGATCTTTCAACAGTGCGATCATGGCACGGAATGCCACAAATTCGCCCATCTTGCTCATGTCTATACCGTAGCAATCCGGAAAGCGTATCTGCGGTGCGGATGATACTACAACAATTTTCTTCGGACCAATACGGTCGAGCATTTTTAAAATACTTTTTTCCAATGTAGTACCGCGCACGATCGAGTCATCGATCACTACCAGGGTATCCACACCTTTACGGATCACCTCATACGTAGTGTCATAAACATGCGATACCATTTCATCGCGATGTTGATCATCCGTAATGAATGTGCGAAGTTTTACATCTTTCAACACCAGCTTTTCGATACGTGGTCTGAAAGAAAGTATATCTTCCAGAGAATCAACCGAAGGTTTACCATCGATGATAATATCCTTCTGCTTATTGATCAGGTAATCTTCTATACCAGCCATTAAACCATAGAAAGCTGTTTCGGCAGTATTGGGTATATACGAGAATACCGTATTCCTGATATCGAAGTTGATGGCACGCAATACCTGAGGCACGAGTAAACGGCCGAGCTGCTTGCGTTCTTTATATATATCCGGATCGTTACCACGAGAGAAATATATACGCTCGAAGCTGCAGGATTTTTTCTCACCTGCTTTTACAATCTGATATTGTCCAAATTCACCACTCTTGCTGATAATGAGTGCGTGGCCGGGCTTTACTTCTTCAATCTGATTATACTCTACATTGAACGCAGCTTTAATAGCCGGCTTCTCCGAAGCCACTACTACTACCTCATCGTCAGCATAAAAATAGGCTGGACGAATTCCATTTGGATCGCGCGTTACAAAAGATGACCCCGAGCCTGTCATACCAGCCATGGTATAACCACCATCGAAATCTTTACATGCTCTTTTCAGTACACGCTGAAGATCAATTTCATTCTCAATGATCTCGGATACTTCGCGGTTGGAGAATTTATCTTTATATTTTTCAAAGATACCCTGCACTTCTTCATCGAGGAAGTGACCGATCTTTTCCATCACGGTAACGGTATCTACTTTTTCTTTCGGGTGCTGACCGAGGTTTACGAGTATTTCAAACAGCTCATCCACGTTGGTCATGTTGAAGTTACCGGCCATTACCAGGTTGCGGCTTCTCCAGTTATTTTGACGAAGGAACGGATGAACGTTTTCTATGCTATTAAAACCGTGTGTACCATAGCGTAAATGGCCGAGCCACAGTTCGCCGGTAAAGGCTACATTTTCCTTAAGCCATTGCTCATCGCGGAATTTGTCTTTCCCCTGCTTCTGCGCTTTCCTGAATTTTTTGCTGATTTTTTTGAAGAGGTGTGCCACGGGTTGTGGCTTGATGGAACGATAGCGGCTAATATAACGGTGTCCTGATTCTACGTCTATCTTGATGTTGGCAACTCCTGCACCATCCTGTCCGCGATTGTGCTGCTTCTCCATCAGGATATACATTTTGTTCATCGCGTAAGTAGGCCCGTACTTATCCAGGTAGTACGAAAGGGGTTTACGCAGGCGGATCATCGCTATACCGCACTCGTGAAGGATTTGGTCGCTCATGGTGTACCGTTATTCTTTAGGCAGCCCCCGGTCAGTTTCGCGTTCATCGTTAATCGTTATCCGCAGAAAAAACACCTTCCCGGACTACGCTCAAGCGATAACGGATAACGGACAACGGATAACTACTGCAAAGGTAATTTTATTAATCCATCCCATCAACAGCCCGGGGCTGAAGAAGAACAGAAGTACGAGTAAAACCAATATCAATCCGAAAAGATTTTCGAATGTAAGAATATTTGTTTTTACCGTGGATTCACTGCTTTTTACAAAAGCATAGTAAGGTATTCGCAAATAATAAAACAACGAAACCACGGTGTTGAGCAAACCAAAAATCAACAACCAGA
This sequence comes from Ohtaekwangia sp., assembly GCF_036786105.1. Classification (NCBI taxonomy): domain Bacteria; kingdom Pseudomonadati; phylum Bacteroidota; class Cytophagia; order Cytophagales; family Fulvivirgaceae; genus Ohtaekwangia; species Ohtaekwangia sp. The sequence goes on along the minus strand of NZ_DAIQRQ010000062.1, from coordinate 29,529 downwards.
GTAATAAATTTTTACCGGTAACCTGGTATGATTCCCATAGCGAAGTGAATATAAACAGTTTGGCCGTGAAGCCTGCCGTAGGTGGCAGCCCGGTGAGTGCCACCAGACCAATTAACAAAAATATGGATGGCCACAAAAATGTTTTCCCTGCACCCTGAAAGTCTGCAATCGATGCAACGCCATTTTTTTCGAAGTATTGAAGGTATATAAACACAATAAAATTCATAATCATATATACCATTGCATAGAACAACATGGCTTGCATGCCTTGTGGAAGAAAAGCTACAATACCTACAAGTAAAAAACCTGACTGAGCAATAGACGAATAGGCCATGAGTCGTTTGGGATTTTTTTGCATAAGCGCTGAAAAATTTCCCACGGTAAGCGAAAGAATGGCTACGGCACTGAGTACTGATTGCCAGTCGTACGGAGATTGTCCACCCCTATAAATGGCAAGGCTAAATCGCATAAGCACGCCAATGCCCGCAAGCTTGGGCACAATAGAAAAGAATGCAACCACGGGCATGGGTGCAGATTCATATACATCGGGCGACCAAAAATGAAGCGGTGCAGCGGCTATCTTATACAGAAAGCCACTTAGAATCATCAGTGCCGAGATAAAGAAAAGTGGTGTAAGATTGTTTTGAAGCTGGTTGAAAAAATCCGGCGAAGAAAAATCAAGTGTCCCGGTAAAGCCATAAAACATGGAGAGTCCATACAACATAACGGCCGATGCCACAGAGCCAAACAAAAAATATTTCAGACTGCCTTCGGCACCTTTTCTGTTAAATGCAAAACCGGCAAGTATATAGGAGCTTATCGAGATAAGTTCAAGTGAAAGAAACACCATTAGCAGATTGGTGCTCATCACCAACAGGTGAGCACCCAACACCACAGCAATTAACAACGCATAATATTCTGATATATAGTTCTCCAACTGCCTATTGCGCCAGCTCATGATAACGGTAAGTATTCCGGCTATATCTACCAATGCCTGCAGATAAAGGGAGAATGTATCCTGTTTCAGCATACCCTGGAATAACCATATCGGTTCCTGAAAGTCAAGCCCATGTTCAATTACAAAAAGAAGTGAAAACGAAAACACAAGCAATGAAAGCAGTACGAGGCTGGGGTCGTTTTTCTTTACCAGGCCCACAACCATGATCAACAATATACCGATTGCCAGAATTACTTCAGGGCTCATCGACAGCAGGCTGAAGGAGATATGATCCAAGGTATCAGACAAACTGCTCTTCACAGATTAGAGATTTAGGGTTAAGCTCTTTCCTGTTGCTAAAACAAATTCAGAAAAACTTTGAGCAAACGGATCGATAAAATTGATGACCAGCTGCGGAAATATACCGAACACCAACGCAGCGAGTGCAAGAGGTACCATTACCACGTACTCGCGTTTGTTCAGGTCATACATCGCGTCATCAGAAATATTTCCTTTCAGATTATAGGGGCCGAAGAACATGCGTTGCAATGTCCACAGGTAATATGCGGCGCTCAGTATCAATCCGGCCGTAGCAATAACAGCCATCGCTTCCGGAAGCAAACCATTTATACTGCCGGAATGGAAAGCTCCGAGGAATACCATGATTTCCGCTATAAATCCGGAAAAGCCGGGTAGCCCCATAGATGCAAAGAAGCCAACCAATACAACCGCTGTATACGAAGGCATGCGTGATGAAAGACCCGAGTAATTATTAATGGTACGATCATGTGTGCGATCGTACAACACACCAGCAATAAGAAAGAGCAATGCTGAAATTATACCATGGCTCACCATCTGATAAACGGCTCCGGCAACACCTTCGGCAGTAAGTGATGCAAGGCCTAGCAGTACATATCCCATGTGCGATACAGAAGAATATGCAATGAGTCGCTTCAAATCTTTACTGGCCATAGCATTCATACCTCCGTAGATGATAGAGATAACGCCCATGAGGCCGATGAACCAACTGAAATATAGAGCAGCATCCGGAAATATAGGGAAGGCTATTCGCAATAATCCATAACCACCAATCTTCAACAGCAACGCAGCCAGCACAACTGATACGGGGGTAGGTGCCTCTACGTGAGCATCGGGCAACCAGGTATGCAAGGGCACCATCGGTAATTTTATAGCGAAGCCAAGAAACAACAACAGGAATGCCCACAGGCGTGCATCCAGCGGACCAATCTGCCACGGGTTGTTAGGATCAAGTACAGAGTTGGAAATAAAATTAGCCGGATCACTCATGTTGATCAGGTTAAAGCTATGCACCAATTCACCGGAATACGAGGGATCATGCACGCTGATATATAGCGCAATCATTGCGATTAGTATAAAGATCGATCCCAGCAGTGTATACAGAAAGAACTTGATGGATGCATATTCTCTTCGCGCTCCACCCCATATAGCAATGAGAAAGAACATGGGCAGAAGCATAAATTCAAAGAAGAGATAGAAGAGCAAAAAGTCGAGTGCTGTAAAGCTTCCTATGATCGCTGTATTCAATATCAGCAGGAGTATAAAGTATCCTTTTACGTTCCTCTCGATGGTCCATGAAGAGATAGTTGCAATCAACATAACGACAACAGATAAAACTACCAGCGGCAGGCTAAGACCATCGACACCAATAAAGTATTCGGCTTTCAATATTCCCCACGAACCGAGGCTTAGTGTAATCCAGTTCTTTTTCTCAACAAGTTGCAATCCCCCACCGGTAGTATACATGCCGAGCATGATTACAACAACAAAAAGCTGCAGGAGACTTACCAGCAATGCACTGTAACGGAAATAGTGTTTGGCACCAGCAGAAACAAATAGCGCGACCAATGCTGCAAGAAGCGGTATAAAAATTAAAAGTGATATCAGATAGTGGTGCATGTATATTCAGTTTCTGGCTGATCAGGCTTTTCAGCTTCTTAAAATAGTGTCCAAATTAAAAAAATAATAATTGCCAGCACGGCCCATAAAATATAAGCCTGTATACGCCCGCCCTGAAACGATCGTGTAAAATTACCAACGCTACGCGAAAGTGCTGCTACACCATTGACGGCTCCATCAACCACCGCACGATCAAACCAGCCTATAAAGTGCGCTACCGTTACTTGTGCGTACGCTGATGCATGAATAAGGCCATCAATCCATTTACGATCGAAATACTCAGCAAGGTCAGCCATTTTCAAGACGGGCTTGCCAATGACATAGCTATAGATGGTATCCAAATAAAATGCATGTAATAACAACGGTGACTCCATTGATCGCTGCCTGCATACAAACCATGCCACCAGCAAAGCGAGAATAATCCAAAGCGCGGATGCAATCGAAAGGAAACCAAAATGAAAATATTTACCGGTATGCAGTCCGTTGAAAAGCCAGCCCTGAAACTCTATCGGATTAAACGACACTACAAGCCAAATAGAGCATATAGCCAACACGGCAACCGGAATGCGCATCACGGCAGGAGGTTCAGTGATGGTTAATGATGCTGTTGCTGTCGCTCTCTCCTCTCCCATAAAAATTAACCAGACCATGCGGAAAGTATAGACCACAGTTATGAATGAAACGAGAAATGCAGCAACCAATACAAGCCATCGCCACGAGAATTCAGCATCTTTCCACTGCACAAGTGCAGTGAGTATGGCATCTTTCGATATAAAACCTGAGAACAAGGGTATACCCGACAATGCGCTACCACTCAATACAAATGCAATGAATGTAAGTGGCAGCTTTTTTCGAAGACCGCCAAGATTTCGTATGTCTTGCACATTGAAGTGCGCATGCGCTTGCTGTTGTGCCTGATGCAGTGCATGAATAATATTACCGGCACACAAAAAGAGGCACGCTTTAAAAAACGCATGGGTGAACAGGTGCAGCATAGCCGCTGCTGTTGAGCCTGCACCGATTGCTGTTATCATCAATCCCAATTGTGAGATAGTGGAATATGCGAGTATCTTTTTTATGTCAGCCTGCACGAGTGCTGATAATGCCGCTATCAGTGCGGTGGTGATTCCGATTACAGTAATAACATCAGAAGCCTGTGGTGTAAACAGAAAATCGATACGCGCGAGTAAAAATACTCCGGCGGCAACCATGGTGGCTGCATGTATTAATGCTGACACCGGAGTAGGGCCTTCCATGGCATCGGGTAGCCAAGTGAGTAATGGAAACTGTGCCGACTTCCCCATTACTCCACAAAAGAGACAAAGGGATGCTGTTGTTTGCCACGAGAACATTTCGCTTTTGGTGGCAAGCAGCACCAAATCAAACGTGCCGGTGTTTGTCCACAGCAACATAAGCCCGATCAGAAATCCGGCATCGCCTATGCGATTGAAGATGAATGCTTTTTTGGCGGCAGCGCTGGCTCCCGGTTTTTCTTTCCAATGACCGATGAGCATGTAAGATGAAAAACCAACGAGCTCCCAAAAAACAAAAACGAGCAGCAAACTATTTGCAAGCACAATGCCGAGCATAGCAAACGTAAACAGTCCGAGCATGCCGAAGTATCGTGCTATACTTCCATCGCCTGCCATATAGCCGGTAGAGTATAGATGTACCAGGAAAGATATGAACGTTACCACCAGCAACATCAGTGCTGCTATATTATTCAGATAGATGCCTGCAGACAGGATTGTTCCTCCAACAGTAAACCAGTTCCATTGCGCAGTATATGCATGGTTCTGCCATACCGTGAAAAATATATAAATCGAACAGATCGCACTTATCAACAGGAACAAGGGCGCTGTAAATGAAACTATCCATGAATAGCGTTCTGATATAGCACCCGACACAAAGAAAGATATCAATGGCAGCAGTACTGCCAGCAGCAGGCAGGTTTCAAAAAACGAAGCATAGGATGAGGATGCATCTGCCATAAATCAATCTTTCAGTTCGGTAATTTCATCCGGTGTGGATGTCTGGTAATGCTGATAGACGCGAAGTACAATGGCGAGGCCAACAGCCGCCTCACATACTGCCACAATAATAACAAACAAGGCAAATAACTGCCCGTCAAGTCGCGCAGGGTATAGTTGATTAAAAGTCACCAGGTTCAGATTCGAAGCATTAAGCATCAACTCTATTCCCAACAGCACCATAATGGCATTGCGCTTGGTAATCACTACCAGTAACCCTGCTGAAAAAAGCAGCGCACCCAATAGCAGGAAGTGATGCAGCGGGAACATTTATACTTTTTTAGATTTAATAGTGGATGCAATGATGGCCGCCCCGATCAGCGCTACCAGCAACAGTATACCGGCTACTTCAAAGGGTAAAACATAATCGGTCATTAAGCCTATCCCTACATTATTAATAACTTTATCGGCTGGTAATTGTAATGAAGACATCTGCTCCCGAAATGGGTGCTTTACTATAAATACCGACAGCAGCATGAAGAATGTTCCTGCTACCAGTACGCCTCCCAATATATTAGCATGCGTTACTACCAATGGCTTACCCGAAATTTTAGAGGTGAGCATTACACCAAAGATGATCACCACTAATATACCTCCGGCATAGATCAATATCTGCGTTACAGCTACAAACTCTGCAAAAGCCAATACATATATACCGGCCAGCGAAAGCAAGCTTACAATCAGCAACAAGGCACCATAAAAAACATTGCGTACAAACACCAGGCTTATAGCTGCTCCTGCGGTAACGCATTCAAAAAAATAAAACATGAAGATTGCAAAGCTCATCCGTTTGAAGGCGGTGGTCCCGCAGGTTTAATTTTTGGTCTGAACACGGGTCTGGCAGCTTTCGGAGCTTCACCCGCAGCCTCTTTATTTTCTTCTGTTGCTGCGATGGGTTCGGATGCTACCACCGGTTTTGCAGCAGCTTTATTCTTTTGATGCTCTTCGTATAGTCTTTTCTTTTCAGCGATCTCAGCTTCCGTCATTTCGGCAAATACATAGTTATGTTCGCGAATATCGAATACGCTGAAATCATATACTTTGGTCATGGTAAGACATTCGGTTGGGCATACCGTTGTGCACAGTCCGCAGAAGCAGCACTTACCCATATCGATATCAAACTTGGCAGCGTATATACGCTTGGAGGTTCCATCGGATGTTTTACCGATCTCTTCAACGGCTTTAATAGGTTCTATGGTAATGCAATTTACCGGGCAGATCTTGGCACACTTATCACATACAATGCAATCATCAATCTCATTGTGAAGACGATAGCGTCCCGTATCAGGAACAGGTTGCATCTCGTAGGGATACTGAATAGTATTAATACCTTCGGTTGATTGAAAATACAGATCATCGGTAACGATCACCGGCTTGCGGCTCTTGCGTGCCTTCAGCATGTGCCTGAACGTTATCTTCAACCCCGCACCTAACGAACGGATGGCATAAACTATTCTACCAAAATATGTAATACTCGTTCCTTCCATCTTCAAGTAACAAAAATAGAAGGGAAAAAGATGTAATGAAGGAAAATCTTAGATAAGCTTCGTTGCTGGCAGCTGGCTTCCGGCCGCTAGCTGCTGGAAGGGCCTCGTATACTTAAGTGTATTCCCTCCCCTTCCACTACACGTATGAGTAGTTCATGGCTTGGAGCAGCCTTTTCATCACTCCCTCTTCTCACACCTCTGGCAGCCAGTAGCTGGCAGCTCGCAGCTTTTCTCAGCTTGCTTTCGGAATGGTGAAGTAAAATGTACTCCCCTTGTCTTCCTGGCTTTCCACCCAGATGCGGCCACCGTTCTTTTCTACAAACTCTTTGCAGAGAATGAGTCCGAGGCCGGTACCTTTTTCGTTGGCGGTACCACGTGTGGTATACGGTGCGGTTTTATCGAACAGTATATTCAGTACCTCAGGTTTTATGCCTACACCGTTGTCGCTTACAGATACTACAATATCTTTTTCCTGCAGCTTAGCCGCGATCAACACTCTGCCACCATCGTTGGTAAATTTAATGGCGTTGGTCATGAGGTTACGTATCACGAGGTTGATCGTGTTGGAGTCTGCAAAGCCAATGGCATCTTTAGGCACTTCGTTAATCAGTGTAATCTGCTTATCCTGAACAGAGCCGAGTAACTGTATATTTTCCTCCACAATCTTAAACAGGTTTATTTTCGCTGCCTGCAGATTCAGTTTATCCATCTGCAACAGGGTCCAGTCGAGAAGATTGTTAAGCAGGGTGCGGGTATGATTGAAGCGTACCTTCAGTTCCTGCGTATGCTTGTGCATCTCTTCCGGCTTGATAGCCCCTTTGTCGAGGATGTCGAGCAAGCCTGCAAGTGCGTTGATCGGCGAGCGCAGATCGTGTGATATGATGGAAAAGAATTTATCTTTTACCTGGTTGAGGCGCTCGAGCTCTTCGCTGCGCTTCTCCATATCATCCTGGTGTTGTAACAGCAACATGTTGATTTTGCGCCTGCGTTGCCCGCTGCGATACACGGTGATGAGCAGTATACCGCTCAGGGCCATTACCACCACGAGTATATTTCTGACAAACTCCTGCTTGCGGAGCTCACTGCGTTGTGATGTCTGTAATTTACTCAGCGCAGCGATCTGCGTATCGCGTGATTCTGTTTCAAAGCGAATCTGATCGCGCAGCAACTTGCCCTGCATCTCCTGGCTGAACAATGTATCTTCCAGTTGCTTGTATTGCTTGAAATATTCCAGCGATTTCTTGTAATCACCTTTACGCTCCCACAGCGATGATAGTTGGCTGAAGCCTTTTATCTCGAGCACGCGTGCATTAAGCTCGCGGGAGATTGTGAGCGATTGTTCAATCTTCAGAAGAGCTTCGTCATACTTTTGCTGGCGCATCAACACAGAACCACGCCCCAGCTCAACTTCTGCCATGCCAAACCGGTTGTTGGTTTTTGCATGCAAAGTGTAAGCAGAATCGTAATATGCGAGCGACCGTACAAAATCATTTTTGCTGACGTATACTGATGCAATACTGGACAACACCTGCGGATGTATCTCATCAATGTCCATAGTATTCACTTGCTGCAGCGCTTCTGTAAGAATTGTAAGTGCTGAATCGTATTGACCTTTACGCAGCATCACATCGCCTATTTCGTGCAGGGCATACGCTATACCTTCCTTATCACCGTATTGCTCGCTCATTTTTTTGGAGAGATACAGGTGGTTAAGGGCCTGATCGTACTGCCCCAGCTCTTTGAATACGCGGCCCACATTGTGCAAAGCAATCAGCATACGCAAGGTATCTTTGATCACACTGGCTACGCGATACGATTGCGTGAAATAAAAATAGGCATCATCATATTCGCCCAGATCAAAGTAATCGTGGCCGATGTTGTTATAGTCGCGGGAGATATTTACGCTATCTTTTTCTGCAACATCCAGTTCGAGCGCCCGATTGTCGTATTGAAGGGCAGAACTGAAATCGCCTGTGCTGGTCAGCAGCTGCGATGTGGCCAGATAGGCCATTACTTTATATTCAGGGTAATCGGCTTTATCTGCCAGTGCCAATGCATCCTGGCTATATTTCTGACTCTTTGAAAAATCAACGAACTGGTAACTCTCTGTGAGGAGTTTTAAAACATGAATACGGGTTGTATCGGCAATATCTTGTTTAAGTACATTTTCAAGACTATCTACAACATGCTGTGCATGCACCGATGTATGATTTAAGACAACCAGAAATAGTAAGGTCGAAAAAATTCTTTTCACGCTTTTCAAATAAAGATTACTTTCCAAAGTCCGCATATTATTACCAGGACTAATGCTACCGGTGTTAAATACTTCCACGACAAATTCATTAATTGATCAACCCGGAGGCGCGGGTACGTCCAGCGCACCCATAGCTGCATTGCTACAAAAAACAACGCCTTGAACATGAGCCAGAAAATTCCCCAGATAGTTGACGTCAGCATGCCCGGTGTTCCACTCGTCCATTCTGCTAACCGAAGGGAGGCGATGTTTGGCAGTGGCGAATTCCAGCTTCCAAAAAATAACACCGCCCCTAATATACTCACTAAAAGCATCATTCCATATTCCGCCAGCATGATTACAGCCCAGCGAAAACCGGAATATTCCGTTTGAAAGCCGGCCACCAGCTCCGACTCTGCTTCGGGCAGATCGAACGGTGCCCGGTTGCTTTCTGCCAGGGATGCAATGAAGAAAATAACCCACGCTATAAATAGCACAGGCATCCGGAAGATGTTCCACGATAAAAAACCTCCTATAGTGGTTGTCTCTATGCCCCACGCTTTTATACCGAACAAGTATTGCGGCTCGGTACTATAGATGCCTTGCTGATAGGATATAGCCTGAAGGTCGAGGGTTTGGCACACCATGCATACGCACAGCACCGAAAGCCCCAGTGGCACTTCATACGAAATGATCTGTGCTGCAGAACGCATGGTTCCAAGTACGCTATATTTATTGTTGGAACTCCACCCGGCGATGATGATGCCGATTACATCCAGCGATACAATGGCCAGCAGGAAAAACATAGCCGATGCTATACCAGCCCCGGTCCACGAAGGTGCCAGCGGCAATACGGCAAACCCGGCAAAAACGGAAGTGAAAATAATAATCGGAGCTACTTTGAACAGACCACTATCTGCCTTGGCGGGCACGATGTCTTCTTTCTGGATAAGCTTGAGCAGGTCGGCAACACTTTGTATTAATCCATAGGGTCCGGTTTCCATAGGGCCGAGCCTGTCTTGTATAAAAGCCGATATCTTCCGCTCCGCATAGATAGCAAAAATGGCATATACCAGCAGAAAGGGCAGTATGAAGATCAGGGTTGTCAATACTATATCAAAAGAAACCGCTAAGATGCGAAGAAAATCGGCAATCACATGGTGTGCTTGTCGAGCTGCACGGTTTCATGGAAAAATAATCCGGCCGCAGCTTCAAACGACTCCGTATAATCGGAAACCAGGAAGTGATAATACGGTGTAGCCTGATCGTTCAATAGTCCTTCCTTTTCAAGATGCTGCTTCAGCGCGAGCGCCACCACTTCAGAAGAATCGAGAATCGTCAGCCCGTTGTTATAGAAATTACTGATCTCTTTTTTTATCAGCGGGTAGTGAGTACATGCCAGGATCAGCGCCTCTATATTTTGAAGTACCGGGTCTGCCAGGTAGGTAGCGATAATTTCGTGGCTGATCTGGTTGTTGAAAAATCCTTCTTCGATCATGGGCGCCAGCAAAGGCGTAGCGAGCGAATGCACGGTAATGTTCTTGTTGCCTTCGGCTATCTTCCTTCCGTAAACGCCCGATTGTACGGTGCGTTTGGTACCAATCAGGCCTACCTGGCGGGAAGGAAACTGCCCCAGCACCAGCTCCACCATGGGGTCGATCACATTTATGATCTGGATATCCTTGCGCACATATTCCTTCAGCAACTCATACGCTGCAGAAGATGCAGAATTACAGGCAATCACAATTACTTTGCAGCCCTTTTTTACCAGCACATCTGCTATTTTAACTGAGTAAGCCTGGATAGCCGCCTCCGATTTATCGCCGTACGGAAGATGAACTGTGTCGCCAAAATAGATCATACTTTCCTGCGGCAGCATCTTTTTTATAGCGTGCGCTACGGTAAGTCCGCCAATGCCACTATCAAAGACCCCGATCGGTTGTTGCTTCTCTAATTTCATTTTCTGTAAATCGCTGCGAATTTTATTAAATTTAGCTTCACCTGTACTGACTCATGCATAAAAATCCGGGCTTTCTTCTGTTATCGCTTTTCATAGCCCTTGTTATGAACGTTGCCATCGCGCAAGACACGTTGCAAGTAGACAGTATATTGAAAATAATTCCAGCCACACCCCAGGACAGGCTTAGTATTGTTTTCGACCTGATGGGAGAAAGGCTTGCCAAGGAACCTACCGGCCGGGCGTTGAGCTCTGCTTTCCAGGCACTATCAGCCGTAAAGAATAACCGCATGCCGGTAGGCGAAGTACTCGCCTACAGAAATATAGCACAGCAGTACGACCGCATTGGCAACAAAGAAGAAGCCTTGCGTTACTTTGATGAAGCCTTGAAGGTTGCCAAGAGCAATCCGGAGAATATTTACGCCGCGGCATTGGCTCATTTCTATATGGGGCAATTCCTAAGTCAGCAGGAGCTGCGTGCGGAAGGGCTCCAACACATACTGGATGCTGCCAAAATGTTTGAGAACCTCAACATGTTAAGTTATGTGGTACTGTGCCACTATGCCGGTTGCACCATCAACTATGAAGCTCGCAACTACCGGCAGTGTATAGAAGAAGGGTACCGTGTATTGAATTATCACGAAAAGATTACAGGCGAGGTGACCGATCAGAACAAGTTTCAGAAAATGAGTATCTACAACACCATTGCCCTGGCAAACTATCAATTAAAGCAATACGATATCTCGATCATTAATTACGACAAGGCTGAGGCACTTGCAAAAGAAATTAAAAACGAGTTTTGGATAGGCCTCATCAATGGAAACAAAGCGGTTGTGCTAAAAGAGATGGGAAAAACGCACGAGGCAATTAAAAGTCTTCTGGCCGATTACAGCACCAGCAAAAAGTTTGGTGTGTGGGGGAGTGCCGGTATGGCCGCCACCTCGCTCAGTGATATATACCTCTCGCTTCATGATATACCACGCGCAGAGCAATACCTGGATTCCGCACGATACGTGTTTAAGCGCGAAGTCGATAAAGTTGCCATGCGTAAAGCAATGGCCAACTACTGGCTGGCCTATTCCAAGTTCAAAGCTGTCCTCGGCGATTATCCCCAGGCTTATAAAGCACTGGCCAAGCACGTTGAACTTCGCGACTCTCTTTACCAGGAAACAGAGTCGCTTAACCTGGCAAAGGTAAAGGCAAGCTATGACCTTGACCAGAAACAAACCGAGATCGAGCTACTCACCAAGAACAATGAAATTCAGCAGGAGCGTATTCGGAATCAGCGCACCATCTTTATTGCCACACTGGTAGGACTTATCCTGTTAATTGTGCTGGTAATAAATCTGGTATATAACTATCGCCGGCAACGCAACATTGCGCAGCTTATTCGCCGGCAACGCGATGAAATTGAGGTAAAGAATGTAGAGCTCGAAACACAGAGTACCCAGCTACAGGAGAACAACCAATATATACAGGCACTCAACGAACAACTGGAACAAAAAGTAGCAGAGCGCACACACGAGCTGGAAGTAACGAACAAAGAACTTGATACTTTCCTGTACCGCTCATCGCACGACATGCGCAGGCCACTCACTACACTGCTGGGCCTTAACCTGGTGGCCCGCCACGTAATCAACGACTCGCAGGCAAATTTACTCTTCGATAAAGTGGTGGAAACTGCGCGCAACATGGACAGCATGTTGTTCAAAATGCAGATGATCTATGAGCTAAACAAGACTGATCTGACGCTAGAGCCTGCCAACATCAACCAGTTAATCGCAGAAACTACACATTACTTCAAAGATGAATTTGACAAATTTCACATCAGGCATCACTTATCGTTGCCACACGATCTCACGATACTTTCAAACATTGCGTTGCTGCAGATCATCTTCCGCAACCTGATTGAAAACTCTATACTCTTCCGCAAAACACAACCGGGAGCCACTCCCTTTATAGATGTAAATGCTACCCATGCTAACGATACTATCGAAATTGTAATTGCCGATAACGGCATAGGTGTAGAAGAAAAATATCAATCACGACTTTTTGATCTCTACTTCCGTGCGTCTCAAGCCTCAAAAGGAAATGGATTAGGCCTATACCTGGTAAAGAAAGCCGTAGCCAAGCTTAATGGTGAGATACAACTCATCAGCCATTATGGCGTAGGCACAACGGTAACGATGAAGCTCCCGGTTATGCCGTAGGGTTAGCCGTTATGCGTTACAGGTTAATCGTTATTAGTTACACATTATCCGTTACAGGTTAGGTTAATCGCTTATGCGTGCTTTAACCTCACAGTCTGCACTTCAGTCAGCCAGACGTTAATCTAATCTGTAACAATTAACGTCGTATAACGATTGACAGGCAACAATCATATTCACGTTACATTCTCGGAGAGTCGTGCAATAACTACTTCATGTTGTTCACGGTGGCCACAGTAAGAACATTTAAAATGCTTCAGCAGCAATCCGTTGCTGGAAGGAGTCGGGTGTTCTTCAATCTCTTCCTTGTCGATCTTCATGGTATAGTAGCCACATTCTGAACATTCCTCAGCATGTTCATAGGCATTGTACTTCTCAATTTTTTTGAAGCCTGTCTTCTCATCAATCCACACATCGTAGTCAACGGAGTGTACATCATCGCCCTTTCGTGTTCCTTCCAGGTGATGTTCCTGCACTTCACTGTCATTGAGTTTACGCATAATATTGCCGGCAGGCGAAATACGGGGTGTGTTGCGCAGCCGGGTGAGCCTCCGCTCTATAAACCGCGGATAATATATCTTTACCAGGCTGAAAAAAAGGAAGTAAGCAATAACGGTAAGTCCCAATACTATAAACGTTCTTACATAAAACCACCGCATGCTGTTTGTTTCAATGGCATGGCTCGCTATGGTGTTGGCCAGGAATGTGCCTGCCAGAATAAAGGCCATAACGGCATACCAGAAATAACGGATCTCGTACAGGTTTACATAATCGTACTTCTCTTTGTAATCCTTTACTTGGAATACTTTGAACTCGTGGTACAGCAGAATCAATACACCGATCGCTACACAAACTCCACCACCTATATACATGTATTGATCCCACGCGGCCATAAATGTTGACGTGGTTTCCATAGGACTTGATTTTTTTTGGTGTAACTAAAGTTATGATTTTTTACATCAATTCGCTAATGATTATCGCCTCGCTTTTAAGCGTTTGCAGCATTACTTTCAGAGGCTAAACACACACCACGCCCGGCATGCAAAAACAGATATACCGTAGCCAACACCGAGAATTTTGTAATATTGTGCTTTAACAAATCCATTTTAGACTATAAAACTGCTATGGCTAACAACTTATTGAAAGGAAAACGCGGTATCATCTTTGGAGCATTGGATGAAAATTCAATTGCCTGGAAGACAGCTTTAAAAGTAAAGGAAGAGGGCGGTTCATTCACCCTTACCAACGCCCCTATCGCTATGCGTATGGGCAAGATTAACGAGCTGGCTAAAATGTGTAATGCCGAAGTAATCCCGGCCGATGCTACTTCAGAAGAGGATTTGAATAATCTTTTTGTCAAGTCAATGGAAGTGCTGGGCGGAAAGCTTGACTTTGTTCTGCACTCCATCGGTATGAGTCCGAACGTGCGCAAAGGCAGAACTTATGGCGATCTCAATTATGAGTGGTTCCTCAAAACGCTGGATATATCGGGTGTTTCTTTTCACAAAGTGTTGCAGACAGCAGAAAAGACTGACGCAATGAATGAATGGGGCTCTATCCTGGCGCTTACGTATATCGCGGCACAACGCACATACCCCGATTATTCCGATATGGCACAGGCAAAAGCAGTTCTTGAATCAATCGCCCGTAGCTACGGCCAGCGTTTTGCCAAGCTTAAGAAAGTACGCGTTAATACAATATCTCAATCACCTACCAAAACAACGGCAGGTTCAGGTATCTCCGGCTTCGATGTGTTCTACGATTTCGCGCAGATGATGTCTCCACTGGGAAACGCATCAGCCGAAGACTGTGCTAACTATATTGTAGCGATGTTCTCTGATTTCACACGCATGGTTACAATGCAAAACCTGATGCACGATGGAGGTTTCTCTTCTACCGGCATCACACAGGATCTGATCGATCGTCTTACAAAATAATAAAGCTGTCAGGTTGCTGCAGGTACATGCCTGCAGCAGACCTGTTATGCAACTATACGCATGGTTTCTTTCCCGCCCTGCAAGATCAACCTCGGCCTGCACATTATCCGCAAGCGTCCGGATGGTTATCACGACCTTGAAACCTGTTTTTACCCTGTTCCCTGGACAGATATACTGGAGATTATACCGGCTGATTCCCTGGCGTTTACCAGCTCGGGATTAGCTATACCCGGCCGCGAAGACGACAACCTTTGCCTGAAGGCATACCATCTGTTACAGCATGATTTCGATCTCAGGCCGGTAAAAATCCACCTGCATAAAATCATTCCGATGGGTGCCGGGCTGGGTGGCGGCTCTGCCGATGGAGCACACACTGTGCGGCTGCTGAACAACCTATTTCAATTAAATCTTTCTGCCGAAAAGATGATGGCCTACACCGCACAGCTCGGCAGTGACTGTTCTTTTTTTATACAAGATAAACCCCTGCTGGGCACAGGCCGTGGAGAAGTGCTTCAACCCCTTGCTCTTTCGCTTAAAGGGAAGTATATGGTAATAGCAAAGCCCGATGTGCACGTATCAACGGCAGAAGCCTATGCCGGTGTAACGCCTGCCCTACCAGCATTACCGTTACACGAAGCATTAACACAACCACTGCATGCATGGAAGAATGTTGTTCATAATGATTTTGAAACATCTGTGTTTCAAAAATACCCGGTCATTGCATTGTTGAAAGAAACGTTGTACCGGCAGGGTGCGGTGTATGCAAGCATGAGTGGCTCCGGTGCTGCCGTGTTTGGTATATTTGATAAGGAAGTGCCTGTAACACTGCCCGATGGATATGCATCGTGGCGAGGCATACTACCCTGATTGCTGCCATCATTCCTTTGTACTTGTTTACACCTCATAAACACTTC
>NZ_DAIQRQ010000062.1:0-13789 GCF_036786105.1 Ohtaekwangia sp. | reverse complement strand
TCCTAGAAATTTAAAAACGTTGCATTGATTGATGTTGATGTGTTTCTTGTAAATTTAGAAATCAACTAGACGACTATATGAATTATTGGCTGATGAAATCCGAACCGGATGTTTACTCCTGGGATGATCTTACGCGCGACAAAAAAACTACGTGGGATGGTGTACGCAACTATACAGCTCGTAACAATCTAAACGCAATGAAGAAAGGAGACCTCGCTTTTTTTTACCATAGCAACGAAGGAAAAGAAATTGTAGGTATAGCCAAGATTGTAAAAGAACATTACCCTGATCCGAAAGATGCAGACTGGAGTGTGGTGGATATTGCTCCTGAAAAGAAATTAAAATCTCCGGTAACTCTTGCACAAATAAAGAAAGATAAGCGTTTAAATTCCATGGCTCTGGTTCGACTGTCGCGACTCTCGGTACAGTCCGTTACCAAGGAAGAATTTGATTACGTGATTGCCTTAAGCGAAGAGAAAAAATAATGAGAAGATCAGGGGATATATATACCAGCACCCGGTGGCTGCTCCTTGTCAGTGGTTTACTGTTAGGCTCATGCATTCTGCATACCAGCCTGTATAGCCAGGCACTGCAGCCCGCCCGGTTCGAGCGGCCTCAAAAAGGTTCTGACGATTACTATCATATTATATCCCTGGCACAAGAGGGGCTTGCCCTCTTCCGCGAACGCGATAAGTTTAAAGGAGGCAACCGCTTGTGGGAACTTCTTTTGCTCGACACCGCCTTACAGGAAAAGAAGCTGATCGAGCTCGATATTAAAGAGCGCTATAAAATGATAGGCTATGAAGTTTTGCCCGGCAGCATGTATCTCTTATACCGCACAGGCGAAACAACCAAAAATGATTTCGAACTCATTCACGTAAAATTTGCTGACGGGGAAATCACCCGTCACACTATCAAACCGGATCTCGATTTCAAGGTTACACACTTTACACGTGCCGCAGAGACATTTGCTTTTGGTGGCTATGTTAATAACGAGCCTACCATCTTTCTTTATGAATTGCCCACCGGGCTGATCAAAGTTGTGCCCGGCTTTTTCCAGAAAGATACCGAGCTGGTAGACTTGCGCACAAATCAGAATCAAACGTTCAATTCGGTGATGGTAGACCGCGGCTCGAAAGGCGAGCGTAAACTCACCTTCCGCACGTTTAACAGCAGTGGTGAAATGCTGCTGGAAGACAAAGTGCCTCTTGAAGAGAACATCACACTGCAAGCCGGTATCAGCAGTACACTGGAGCGCGAAGAGCTTATGGTGTTCGGCACCTGGGGCGAAAAAAATTCAAAGCAATCCACAGGATTCTTTGCTTTGCCCATCGATCCGTTCGCAGATCAGAAAATCCAGCGCGTTGATTTCGGCAGCCTGCAGCATTATGTAGATTACCTCAGCACCAAGCGCGCTGCACGCATAAAGGCACTTTCCAAACAAGCAGCAGAGGCCAAGCAGATACCGAATTTTATAAATTATGTAATGCCGTTTAAAGTTACCGAGTATAAAGATGGCTACCTGCTGCTGGCAGAAGTCTATACCCCTTCCAGTACCATTAATCCTTACTACAGCAGTCCTTACTATAATCCGTATTCTTTCGGGCCGTATGGCTATAGTCCTTACTTTCCCGGTTACTACTATCCCGGCATGAGCCGCCTGTATCGTCCGTATCCGTATACCACCAATTCCAAAAGTGCTGATGAAATCAAGAGTAACGAATCCGTAATTGTAGCTTTTGATGCTAATGGCAATGTAATGTGGGATCAAAGTTTTAAATTAGAGGACGTGAAGTTGGCGTCAGTAGAACAGGCCTCAGACTTCTGCCTGGTAAGGAACAAGCTCAGCATCCTTTACAAAAAAGAGTCGGAACTAAAGATCAAATCAATCGCTTTACAAAGCGATGAGTCGCAAGAGATAACCGAGAAGATCAAGACCAACGATCCTGTTGATGAGATCCGTTCGGAGAAAGATTACGAAGGTGGAGTCCGTCAATGGTATAACAATACATTTTATGTTTGGGGCTATCAGACGATTCGGAATGTTACCAAAGAAGATCGCGTTCGCGAAGTCTTCTACATTAACAAAGTGGAAGTATACTGACTTCCTGCTGATATTTTTCATCAGTGGTTATTACACGGCTACCGCCCAGATAGAACAATCCGCGCGGTTTGAAATTCCTGTCGCCAGGAATGAAATCAAGTATAGCATCATTCCTGCACGCCAGGATGGCTTGTTCCTGATACGCAGACTTGGCTCACAAACCAGCGATCAGTTTGAGCTTGCCCGGCTGGACACTGCCTTCAAGGAGATATGGCATGGCTTCCTGGAGATCGACAAGAAATATATACTTGTTGGTGCCCGTGCCCAGGATGAAAAACTTTTTCTGCTAACGCGCTATCTCGACTATACACGAAATGATTTTGAACTCATTTGCCTCGACCAGAAAAATGGAAGTTATGTACGCTATCCGGTAAAAAACTTTATACCCTTCAATCCCATAGAGTTTCAAATCACAAAGCAAGGCGCCCTCATTGGTGGGTATTACAACCATGTGCCGGTGGTAATGTTCTATTCTTTCGACACGCAAAAATCGCGCATACTCCCGGGGTTATTGAATGAATCCGGAGAGCTTACGCAATTGAAAACCTACCCGGATGGCAGCTTCGATGTATTGATCAGCGCCAAAAATCTGGAAGGAACAAAAACCATCTTCCTGAAAAATTACGATGCTGATGCAGAGCTCATGCGAAACTTTCCACTGCATACAGACGATCGGCACCTGATTTTTGCCCAATCGCTAAAGACCAACAACAACATGCAGGTGGTGGCTGGTGTATTCGGAACACGCAATGCAGAATATTCACGCGGGCTTTTTATTGCTACCATCGATCCGGCCGGCATGCAGCAGATACGCTATTATAATTTTGGCGACCTGCAAAACTTCTTCAAGTATATGAAGGCAAAACGCGAGAAGCGTGTGAAGGCTCGCATTGAACGCAAAAAAATACACGGCAAAAAAATACGATTCAATTACCGGTTCCTGGTGCACGAAATTGTTCCCTATAAAGATCAGTATATATTGTTAGGCGAAGCCTTCTACCCCAAGTATATTACCGTAGACAGTCGCATGTATAACAGCTTTTTTTCCGGCACCAGCTCGTACTCCAACATTCGTAACGGCCGCGTATTCGATGGTTACTATTATACCCACGCGGTGGTGATGGGATTTAACCCGAAAGGCGATGTTGTGTGGGACAACAGTTTCGAGATTAACGATGTGCGCACCTTTACACTGGAACAGTTTGTAAAACTGGAGGCGCAGAAAGACAAGATTACACTGCTATATCTGTATGACAATGTACTCCGCTCCAAGATCATCAAAGATAACCAGGTGCTGGAAGGCAAAACTTCGGAGCCGATCAAAGCCAACACCGATAGAGAAATTATAGACCAGGAGAACACTGATATTACGAAGCTGGACTACTGGTACAAAGATTATTTTTATGCTTTCGGTGTTCAGGAAATTATCAACCCCGGTCAGGGCAAGCGCAGAGTCTTTTTCATCAACAAACTCAGGCACCAGTAGCCGGCTCTGATATTATCGCCTTCTTGCTTCTTAAATTCTTACTTCTAAACACATAAACGTGTATATTTGCCCGGCACTATGCAAAAGAAATTAATACTTGACACGGACTTGCTTGATATTACGATCAGTCGTCTTTGCCAGGAATTAATTGAGAATCACGGAGATTTTTCTGAGTCTGTGATTATTGGTATGCAAACCCGCGGCATTTTTGTAGCAGAGATCATTCATAAAAAACTGGAGAAGCTCACCAAAAAAAATATTCCGCTGGGTTATCTCGATGCCACATTTCACCGCGATGATTTTCGCAGACGCGAAATACCTGTTAAAGCCAACGAAACAAAGATTGATTTCGCCATTGAAGGCAAACGCGTAGTACTGGTGGACGATGTTCTCTTTACCGGGCGCACCATCCGCGCAGCGCTGGATACCATGATTGGTTTCGGCCGCCCGCAGAAAGTGGAACTGCTGGTACTCATCGATCGCAAATATACCCGCGAGCTGCCCATCGCTGCCGATTATGTAGGCAAGTCTGTAAACACACTAACATCCCAGCGCGTGCTGGTAGAACTCGAAGCACAAGGCCATAAACAAAATAAAATCTGGTTGATCAACAAGGATTAACAGCTATGTCGAAACTCAGTCAAAAACACCTGCTTGGTATCAAGAACATTACCCGCGAAGACATAGAACTTATTTTTGAAACTGCCGATAATTTTAAGGAAGTCCTTAACCGCCCCGTTAAAAAAGTACCGTCCCTCCGCGATGTAACCATCGCCAATGTTTTCTTCGAGAACTCAACCCGTACACGACTGTCGTTTGAACTTGCGCAGAAAAGACTATCTGCCGATGTTATCAATTTCTCCGCGTCCAACAGCTCTGTAAAGAAAGGCGAAACACTGCTCGATACTGTCAACAACATTCTCGCGATGAAGGTTGATATGATTGTGATGCGCCACGCTAGCCCCGGGGCACCGCACTATCTGGCCAAGCATATCAAAGCAAACATTGTTAACGCTGGCGATGGCACACATGAACATCCTACACAAGCATTGCTGGATACGTTCTCCATTCGCGAAAAACTCGGATCTGTTGCCGGCAAGAAGATCGCTATTATTGGCGATATACTCCACTCGCGCGTAGCACTCTCCAACATTTTTGCACTGCAGAAACTGGGTGCAAAGGTTATGGTATGTGGACCGCCAACGCTGTTACCAAAATTTATCAGTCAACTTGGCGTTGAAGTAGAACTCGATGTTCGCAAAGCACTGCAATGGTGCGATGTTGCCAATGTATTGCGCATACAACTGGAACGCCAACAGATAAAGTATTTTCCTTCACTGCGTGAATATTCT
Source organism: Ohtaekwangia sp. (assembly GCF_036786105.1). Classification (NCBI taxonomy): domain Bacteria; kingdom Pseudomonadati; phylum Bacteroidota; class Cytophagia; order Cytophagales; family Fulvivirgaceae; genus Ohtaekwangia; species Ohtaekwangia sp. Next base: position 8,847 of record NZ_DAIQRQ010000062.1, on the reverse strand, counting down.
CTTTACTACGGCATCAACAAAAAGCTGCTGGATAGTTTGAAGAAACAGATTGTAATTATGCACCCGGGCCCCATCAACCGGGGTGTAGAACTTACCAGCGATGCTGCCGACTCTCAACACTCCATCATTCTCGATCAGGTAGAAAATGGCGTGGCTGTGCGCATGGCAGTACTATATTTACTAGCAGGAGCCACAGCATAACTATGATACATCGTGCCTGTAAACCTCTTTACTGCGCATGATCTCGACAAACTCGCAGATTTAAAACCTGAAGGCTGGAGTCCATTGAGGCCGCTCTACGAATTTTATTTGACAGCAGATTTCTGCATTCCATTAAAAGTACAGACAACGGAAATATAGCAGGCGTTGTCTCCGGCATCGTGCATAGACATACTGCCTGGCTGATACACATTAGTTTTAGCCACAGCAACTGCTAGGACGCCTTGGCGCCTTTTTGTAGTTTTACTGCAACAATTACAGCGCATGATTTACAATTCCATTATAGAAACCATTGGTAATACACCGATGGTAAGACTCAACAAAGTAACGAAAGGAATACCAGGCACAATCCTGGCGAAAGTTGAATATTTCAATCCCGGTAACTCTACCAAAGACCGCATGGCGATCAAGATGGTAGAAGATGCAGAGAAAGCAGGGTTGTTAAAACCAGGGGGTACAATCATTGAAGGTACATCCGGTAACACCGGTATGGGCCTTGCCCTGGCGGCTGTAGCGAAAGGATACCGCTGCATATTTACCATGGCCGACAAACAATCGCAGGAGAAAATTAATATTCTCAAGGCTGTAGGCGCCGAAGTAGTGGTATGTCCTACCAACGTTGCTCCGGATGATCCGCGTTCGTATTACTCGGTTGCGCGCAAGCTGAACAAGGAAATTCCAAACTCGATCTATCCCAATCAATACGATAATCCTTCCAACGCAGCAGCGCATTATGAAACCACCGGCCCCGAAATCTGGAAACAGACGGAAGGGAAGATCACACACTACGTAGCTACCGTAGGTACCGGAGGTTCTATGTGTGGCACCGCCAAATACCTGAAAGAGCAGAACCCCAATCTTGTAACCGTAGGTATTGATACATATGGTTCTGTTTTCAAAAAGTATAAAGAAACCGGTATCTTCGATGAGAACGAAATATACCCCTACCTCACCGAAGGCTTTGGAGAAGATATACTCCCCAAGAATGTAAACTTCGATGTGATTGATCAATTCATTAAAGTTACCGATAAAGATGGCGCCATTGCTGCGCGCAGACTTTCGCGCGAAGAAGGCTTGTTCGTGGGCTGGTCAAGCGGATCAGCATTACACGGTGCACTGGAGTATGCGCGTGAAAATATGAAGAAAGACGATGTAATGGTAATCCTGTTACCGGATCACGGAACGCGTTACCTCGCCAAAGTATATAACGATCAGTGGATGAAGGATCACGGTTTTACAGAAGCCCGCTCCTTCCGTTCGGCCCGCGATATCATTATGGCACGCAATGGAAAAGACAGTCTCATTACTGTAAATAAATCGTCTAAGGTAAGCGAAGCTATCGTGGTAATGAACAAGCAAGGCATTGACCAGATACCGGTAACCGAAAATGGTCAGTTTGTAGGAAGTGTCAATGCATCAAGCCTGCTGGAAAAAATTATTCAAGACCCTCAACTGCAGTCCAAACAGGTAGGCGATGCCATGGATAAACCGATGCTCTTTGTAGCACCCGACAGCACACTGGATGTATTGTCATCTTTATTGAATCGTGATAACAAAGCTGTACTGGTGCGCGATGCCCAGGAGAACGTACATATCATAACGCAGCATGACGTGCTGCAGGCGGTAGCGGGATAGGTGTTATCCGTTACAGGTTGATTGTCATTGGAAGTGCCAGATGAAACGTCTGGCACTTCGTTTTTTATAACCGCCCTCATGCCACAATTGCGCGTAACATTTCATTGAAATCTGCAGATTAAAGTATACATCACCCTTTATGTTTGGAAATAGTATAAAAATCACAACGACATATATCCTTTATTGTGGTATAAACGCTTGGCCAAAATAACGCTTAATGGGGAACGCTGAATGACCCTGCAGCCTAAAAAAGCATATTATATATTTCCTCACATTTACCGCTCTCTGTATTATCCCCTGATTATCAGCAAAAAATTACTCTTTCATCCGTAAATATACGGGCGTTGCCTTAAGCATTTACCTGTACATCACCTATGTACTAAGCCTGATAACCAATAAAAGGCCTTTGTATTTTCTTTGTCTCTCGAAACGAAGTACACTATGATGAAAAGGTATTCCATTCTATCCGGTGCTTTCCAGCGTAAAGGCTATGTTATACTCCTATATCTGCTAGCCATGTTACCCGTTGCTTATGCACAGGAAAAAGACACAACGAGTCTCGATTATTATGACATGAGCCTTGAAGAGCTTATGAACATAAAGATATCGGTAGCCACGAAAGTGGAGCAAAATGTGGACGATGCTCCCGGAAACACCATTGTTATTACACGCCAGCAGATTATGGATATGAATGCACGTACATTAAAAGACGTACTGAATGTATTTGTACCGGGTATGGATGCATTACCTGCATCTATGAAATATGGCGACCGTGTGGAGACCGTATACTCCCGCGGAATCAACTCCGACTTCTCACAGCAGATACTATATCTGTATAACGGCAAAAATAAATTCAACGAAACCACTTTCGGTCAGCCGTTGGGTTTTATAGAATTTACGCTGGAAGCTATCGAGAAGATTGAGATCAGCACATCACCGGTTCCGTTACAGGGTGGAAGTGCAGTTACGATTATAAACCTGGTAACACGCGACCAGTCTGTTGATGGCACAGAAGTGTTCCTCAACACCGGCTTTAAAGACGGTTTGCTGAACAAGAAGGCAACGGTGCTCTATGGCAAAGAAATCAACGACTGGCATATAGGCGGCTCGCTTCAATTTTATGATGATAAAGGTGTGAAGCGCAATTCATTGGCAGGCACCGGGCCGAGCGGCAGCCTGATACGCGATCCAAAGTATATACGCGATGGCACCAAATCGGCTTATAATCTTACATTGAATGTGCAATCTCCCGATAAAAAAGTAGAGTTTGGAACCTGGTATAAATTTGCCAATCAGGATGCATATATGGCAGGTATACTACCGTGGACTTCGGGTAATACACAGAATTATATCGGCGAACAACTTCAAACATACCTATCGTGGAAGGCCAACAGGCATTTGGAGATTACCACAGGCTATATGTGGCATTATTTGTCTTATCCCGGATTTCCATTCTTCAATACACAAACCAACTTTGATACATACCTGGAAGCCAACTATACGAATCAGCTTGGCAAGAAAAAAGAACATGCTGTTTTGTTGGGCGGAAAAATTGAACGTGAAGGGCAAATCGGTAATACAACCTATTATTGGGATGACCGGATCAATGATTTTCGCGACACTACGGCATACCCGTTAGCCCCGAATCAAAGTAGAAATGTAGCATCCGTTTACCTGGACGACAACTGGGCAGTAACTTCGCGATTCTCTGTTCTTGCCGGTCTGCGGTTCGATCACTACGATAACTTCGCGAACACAAAAATATCCGCAGCCAATCCGCGTGTAGGAGTATCCTATAAATTAATGGATCATTTAACAATAAAGGGACTCTTTGCTGCCGCGCATCGTCCGCCAACGCTTTATGAGCTGACAGGGCAAACGTTACTTCCGTTGTATGGCAATCCCAACCTGAAGCTTGAACACATCGACAACTTTGAAGTAAACATGATCTATAAAAAGAATAACCTGAAAGTAAAGATCAGTGCGTTTAATGAGATTTACCGCGATCAGATCATCTATTTACCCATTGATAAAAATTTATCCGACCGGGATACTACGCAGGCTTTTAATGCCGGCAAAACAAATGTATTGGGCCTTGACTGTAGTGTAAATTACTACCTGAACAAGGACTCCTATATATTCTTTAACGCAGCGAAGCTGCACACAGAGACCGCACAAAAAACTTCCGTGCAATTCTTACCTTCTGTTTATATCAATGGTGGCGTAAACTTCAAAGTAAAGTCGGTAGATATAAATCTGACTTCATATTACCGTGGCAAGCGCCCTATGCCTTCCAGCTATACCATCAATACCCGGGAGGCATCAGGCTCTATATTTGTCTCCAACCTGTCGCTATCGTACAACCTGAATAGCAACATTCGTTTTTATATGTTAACACAAAATCTATTCGACCGAAAAAATGTATTTCCGCTGAGTATAGATGGGTACTACATTCCGTTAAGGGGACGTGTTGTAAATGTGGGCATAACGGCAAGACTTTAGGATATTAATCCGTTATCCGTTACAGGTTAACTGTTAACCGCTAGTAATAAAAAAGGAAGAGTCATATGTTCATATGACTCTTCCTTTTTAGTTATACCATCCTGACTGGAGCACCCGGCTCAGTGACGATTTAACAGTTAACCTGTAACCATTAACATGTAATGGTTAACAGTTCCCTAATTCTCCAATATCTCAATCTCCACACGCACGTTCTCGCTGGCGTGAGCTCCAAGTTTGTCATAGATTGGTTTCTTACCACCCCATGCTTTTACCTCCATGCGGGCGGGATCTATACCGTTGCTAGCCAGGTAATCGCGAATAATAACAGCACGCTCTTCTGATAATTTTTTGGCTGTGCCAAAGCCTTCAGTAGCATCGGTGAGTGAGAAATACTCAGTGCCATCTTTCGGCTTGGAAATGATCTTGCCGCTGGCATTACCATTGGTATGACCGTGTATGCGAATTCTGTATTTCGGATTCTCGTTGAGCATGTTCAACAGGCTCGTAACTTCATACTTCGACTCGGGTCGCATAATGGCAGCGTCCTTAAAGAAATATACATGGTACATAATCGCGATGTCGCCTTTTTGCAGTCGTACCAACTCAAAAGGTACAACCGTAGCACCCTGGTCATCCTGCTCTACACCTTCCCCTTCCGGGTTGTTATAGTTCATATCTTTTTGAGTCTTGCGGTAGCCGAACACTTCACAAACAAATATGATGTTGTCTGATTTGCTGGCCGGGTCTGGTATCTTTACCGGTATATTACCTTTGAAGGTTCCCATCTTACGAGTGCGGTCTACATCAATCGCAGCCACATCTCCTTCTACCACACTGTTATCCGTTCCGCGATACAGGCGGAAAAAGAATTTCTTGCCTTCCACACCATTATCAGGTTCTGCCGGCTGAGTTTCTGTGGTAGTCTTTTCTTCAGCAGGTTTGGTCTGTTCCGGTGGGGCAGTCGTTGTTTGAGTAACATGATCTTGCACTGCTACCGTTTCTATCTTTTTATCCGTTACGGGGTTGATGTCTACACCTCGAGTTACTTCAACAGGCGCTGTTTCTTTGGTAAGTGAGCCGCTATACACCCATGTTTCACCCAACTCTGCCTGCTCACGCAGCCGCTTGGCTTCATTGATGGCAGCAGTGCGATCGTTGGTGCTCATGACATATACATAATACAGATCACGGTTCTCGTTCTTTTCATACTTGGCGTCAAGGTTCAGGTCTCTTTGCGCATGATCGCGAAAACGTACAGCATTATGATGATACTTGAACGCACCGATCACGACATAATTCTGAAATGCCTCAAGATTGACTTGCTCGAGACGCGATGCTGCGGTAGGCTGCTGCGAAGTAATGATCACCAAAAAAGTGCCTACCAGTGCAAAAAGTTTAAATGTCTTCATAGACACACTGGATTAAAGGGTAAAAGTTCTACGAATTTACCAAAGATTTAACAAAATACAAGTAAGAAGCTACTTATCAGTTGCTTATATCTTCGATAGCACCTCAAACTCCTGCACCAGCATTTCGCCGTTCTCGTCCATCACCGTTAAAGTATGGTGTCCCTGCTGAGGATTCACCGTGAGATGATGGCTTTTTTTCGTACTCCCGATATACGTACCGTCCAGGTGCCAGAAAACTGTTATGGAGGGATTACGATGGGCCAGTTCAAACACCGCATTGCCCATTTTGCCATTAAGGTCACGGGGTATAAAAATGCGTGCATGCGGTTTGGGATAGATAAGATCCATCGCGGCTACTGAAAAGGATGACTGGCAATCGCTGCGGAAAGGAGGCAGTGTGCGATATGATATATTCTTCGGCCGGTAATAATATTCCTGCACCGGAGGCAACACAAACCAGTTTGCTTCTACCATGTTATTGACCGAGGCACAGGCACTATGCACCCTATATTTCTGATCGGGAGAGAGATGTACTTTACGATGCAACGGACAGGCCATACTCTGCAAACCACTTTTTGCTACATACATCGTGTCTACTTCATCGCAGTTGGCACTGTTGCGATAGCCGCTCCGGGCACATACAGTGATCTTCTCCATTTCCATGCGCGGTTGTTGAAACCAGCCTTGCCCCGGTAGCTGAGAAAATATATCGAACAATACTGGGGCTGCAGCGTCTGTACCGGTAAGTCCCGGGCGACCTTCACCATCGGCGTTGCCGGCCCATACACCTACAACATAATCAGGCGTAACGCCTACTGCCCATCCATCGCGAAAGCCAAAGCTGGTTCCGGTCTTCCACGCAATCGGGCGTGCACTGTTGAAGTATCGCCATCCTGATTCTTCTCCGGGGCGGTATAATTCTTTCAATGCTTCAAATGTCTGGTATATCGCGGCTGCCCCTATATAAGAAGTCTCTTCGAGGTCGGGAACATGATCTTTACGCGCTGCTTCTGATGCCGGTATAGCATAGCGAAGCGGATGAAAATCATTTCGGTTATACCGGTTCGTACCCGGATGTTCAAAGTAATTATTCAATGTTCGAGCCATCGAGGCATACATGCCGGCAATCTCCCACAGCGTACCTTCACCTCCACCCAGTATCAATGATAGACCATAGTGATCCGGTGGATGTGTAAGGGTAGTCATCCCCAGCGATCGTAACAATGAATGCAATTTTTCATAACGATAATCACGCAACATATATACTGCCGGTATATTCAGTGACCGGATCAGCGCCCGATCAGCCGGCACAGCACCATCATAGTCGTGCGAGAAATTTTTCGGAGTAAATCCATTGATAAAAACAGGAATATCGGGCAGCATCGTATGCGGAAGCATTTTACCTTCGTCCAGCATGGCAGCAAAGAGGAAAGGCTTTAATATACTTCCGGTACTGCGGGGAGCCATTGCTACATCCACATCATCACCGCGATAATTTTTCCCGTTGGATACATTGCCCACGTAGGCTATAACATTTCCGGTGCGTACATCGGCTACAATAGCTGCTGCATGATGAATTTTATTACTCGTCAGCCGGTCGTGATGATTTTGCAGTATCTGTTCTACACGTTGTTGTAAAGTATAGTCGAGCGTTGATGTGAGTTTCTTACCGGCAAATCCTTCGCTGCTCATGCGCGTTAAAAGGTGACGGGCAGCACGTGGAAGAAGTTGAGGTTCTTCAGGTATCGGTTCTTCTTTGGCAAGCGAACAGGTAAAAGCATCAATCTTGCCGACAACTTGCAGTCTATCCAACAATCTATCGCGCTTCGCTTTCAGCATGTCACGGTTCTTTCCCGGGTGGATGAGCGAAGGTGCGTTGGGAAGCACGGCCAGCAAACACGCTTCTCCCCACGACAACTCTCTGGCATCACGGCCAAAGTAACGCCAGCAGGCAGCCTCTATACCCACTACGTTTCCTCCGAAAGGAGCATGCGATGCATAGAGTGCTAATATTTCAGCTTTCGAATAGCGTAATTCAAGCCGGGTAGCCAATACAATTTCGGTTGCTTTTTCCAATAGTGTGCGCGACTCTCCTTTACGCGAAAGGCGAATCACCTGCATGCTCAAGGTGCTGCCACCACTCACAATTTTTCCTGCAGCTATATTTTGCCTGAAGGCACGGCCGAGCGAAAGTATATCGATACCTATATGACTGCGAAAACGCTTGTCTTCGTACGTAATAATAGCATCAGCAAATTTTGAAGGAACAGAATCTGTTTCCGGAAAACGCCATTGTCCATCGCGCGCTATAGCAGCACTCAGCAACGCCCCATTGGAAGCTTCCAGCACCGTTGAATACGGATCTTGAAAAAGAGCAACCGGCAATGAAAAATAATACACCACAACGCCTGCCAACAGCAGCCCGACTCCAATCCTGATCCTGATGTTACGTGTCATTCCTGTTACAAAAATACATCAATAACCTGAGGCTTATGATCTGCCAACAAATATTTGACGACTGGTGTAGTCATATACTACGCTATCGAGCCATAGATCTTTCGTACTATATTCCGGTTAATATCATCTGTATTAAAATTAACCAGTATCCCGAGCTTTCGGTCAGACAGTTTCAGATAGGTGAGCACTTGCTTATGGTGAACGTTTTGCAATCCTTCAATGGATTTTATTTCTACAATAACCGTATCATTCACGAGTATATCAATACGAAAGCCCAGGTCCAGAAGCATGTCGTCATACAGGACGGGGAGTGCTACTTGTGTTTTTACATCCAGGCCGTCTTTATCGAGCTCATAGGCGAGGGCCGCTTCATAAACGGATTCGAGTAATCCAGGTCCAAGATTTTTATAAACACGAAAAATTGCACCTCTTATTTTGAAGGATATATCATTTTCTGTCATACAACGGGTTTGTGAATACTACGAGCTATAATAGTAGAAAATAAACACACTATATGCAAGGAGGCCGTCAAAATTTTAACGATGTTATATATAGTATATCCTGATGTAACGTAATTCAAAAATATCTCCCACAGATTTCACAGATGAGCACAGAATAAAAACCA
>NZ_DAIQRQ010000061.1:26945-31988 GCF_036786105.1 Ohtaekwangia sp. | reverse complement strand
TAACGGTTATTCCTTCGTCAGGTAAGTATATATCATTTCGGAAACGGTGGCCATCGCATCGATCGCTGCTTTATCGTCTTTGGCGTCTTTAGAAAGTAGCACCAAAACATATTTACGATCGTTGGGGAGAAAAACAATTCCGGAGTCGTGGTTTACGCCTGCGATGTTGCCGGTTTTGTGAGCAACGCGTACATCGGCCGGTAACTTAGCGGGGATGATCTCGTTGAATTTCTGGTCGAGCAATATTTCGGTCATGATGCGCGATGCTTCGGGATTCACAGCTTCGCCCTTTGCTATTTTTTCAAAAATTATCATCAGGTCATACGCGGTGGTTGTGTTGTTCAATCCCTTTTCAAAAGCCTTCTGATCTTCTACTCCGCGCAATACCTGTATATCGTTAGCACCCATACTGCGCACGGTATTGGTTACGTTTCGGGCATCCACCAATTCGATGATCATATTCGTAGCAAGGTTGCTGCTGGCAATGATCATATCGTAAGCCAGCGTAGAGATGGAGCGCTTTTCCCCAATGTGATTGTATAGTTCCTGTTCGCTGTCGCTTTTCGGATCAAGGCTATATACACTACTATCCACTATACTTCTAAATTCATTGTGCACCACCATCGAATCTACCAGTGAGAATTTACCTTCTACTACCTGTTTGCAAACTTCAATAAGAACAGGTGTCTTCATGGTGCTGGCAGCATGGAATGTTTCATGCTCGTTGATCAGTATCTCTTCACCGGTATTCAGGTCTTTAAATGCCACTGCGAACGTTGCGTTCGGTTTCGCCAAAGTCTCCTGAATGGCTTTGGTGAGTTTTTCTTTTTTGGTCATAGGCTGGCAGGAGAAAAAGAGCAGCAGAGAGACTATGGCACAGAATACGCGCATGACGGGTTAAATACTTATATATCCGAAGATAAAACAAAAGATGATGTTGTATAAAAAACAAAGGCTTCCGTAAGAAAGCCTTTGCTTGTAAAATCATATAGCGGTAAACCTGCTGAATTATTTGGCAGCTTCGAAACGTTTTGCCACCTCGTTCCAGTTCACCACATTCCAGAAAGCTGCGATATAGTCAGGTCTGCGGTTTTGGTAGTGCAGGTAGTAAGCATGCTCCCACACATCAAGCCCCAATATAGGTGTGCCTTTTACTTCGGCTATATCCATCAAAGGATTGTCCTGGTTAGGAGTTGATGTGATCTGAAGTTTTTTGCTTCCATCAACAATCAACCACGCCCAGCCTGAACCAAAACGGCCGGCACCAGCAGCATTGAATTTAGTTTTGAACTCATCAAAATTACCGAAGGCTGCATGGATGGCATCGGCTAGCGCACCCGTTGGAGCACCGCCTGCATTGGGGCCAAGCACGGTCCAGAACAGGCTGTGGTTATAGTGACCACCACCGTTGTTACGTACTGCTACCGGGTACTTGGAGATATTCTTATTGATTTCTTCAATGCTAAGCTTCTCTGCATCTGTGCCGGCAATAGCATTGTTGAGGTTAGTTACGTACGCGTTATGATGCTTGCCATGGTGTATCTCCATAGTCTTTGCATCAATATGTGGTTCAAGAGCATTGGCTGCATACGGCAGCGCGGGCAATGTAAAAGCCATAGTACTTAATTTAATAGGTTGAACATTTTTATTGTATAAAGTCAAATATACAACCATAACCTCGCCCGGAAAATTTCACCAGCGTTATGATTATACGAATTTATTTATGCTTTACGGTCCATTATCAGAATGGCAGATCGTCTGAAGGACTATTATCAGCATAGAATGGCTCATCTCCCGGAGGTGGTGCGTTATTGCTGCTACCACGGTTGCCTCCACTCTTCTCCAGTTTCCAGGCTCTGGCCTCGGTATACCAACGACCATTATACTCGCGGCTTTCCAGATCTACTGACACGGAAACTTCATCGCCAACGGATAAATTATACTGATCTACTTTATCACCCCATGCGGACAGGCATACTTTTTTAGGATACTGGCTCTGTGTTTCGATGATAAACTCCTGCTTCTTCCACGGGCCTTTTTTACCCTGACCAGTTTGCAACTGCAACAACTGAATTACTCTTCCTTTTATTTCCATGTGTACTAATTAATTTCGTATCCGTTTAAAAAAACCGTTGATGAGTTTTTTGCTCTCGTCCGCTTTTATACCTTTTACCACTTCGGTTCGCGGGTGTAGTAGCGGTGAAGATACCAGACTATATCCACGCTGTATATCGGAAGCACCATAAACAAGTTTTTGTAACTGCGTCCAGTGCAATGCTCCCGCACACATTACGCACGGCTCGAGTGTAACATATAGTGTACACTCATCTAAATATTTCGAGCCCAGATGATTTGCAGCTGCTGTTATAGCCAGCATCTCAGCATGCGCAGTAGCATCGGTTAATTTTTCAGTCTGGTTATGCGCTCGTCCTATAATCCGGTTGTTGCAAACCACTACCGCACCTACCGGCACTTCTCCTATATCAAATGCCTTTACAGCTTCTTTCAAAGCTTCGCGCATGAAGTATTCATCGGTATATAATTCCATAGCAATCGGCAAATCTATAAAGCACAAAGCGTAAAGCCTAAGACTGAAGAAAGTAAAAAATACAAAGCGGAAAGCAGAAAGTATAACCGCAGGCTTGTGCTTTTCACTTTCTGCTTTGCGCTACTTAATTTTTATAGCCTTCATCATTTCCCGTGCAGTTTCCTGCCACTGATCCTTTATCCGTCTGGGGCAGTTAAAAGAGAACACCAGTGTTTTACCGGGCTCAACCAAGTACTGTATATAGGTATAGCGGAGTATCGGGTCCTGAAAACCTTCTTGTTGGCGATTACCATTTACGCGCGACTCAAATTCGAAATACGCAAATTTCTTTTTATTGATCTCGTGCACGCCCTCCTGTATCATATCCACCTTGTCGAATGTATTGAGCAAGCTTGACTTGAAAAACTCACGCGCCATCTCGATGTTGCTATCCGGCCATTGTGTTGCTGAAATGTTAACACTGAAATCTGCCGTACGCTCGTCATTGGTATAGGCCGCCAGTGGTGCACGCACCGAAGGATAACGCTGCGTAAAGTCCATCGCATCCATGGGCTTCCAGTCTTGCGGAATGGAAATCGTGATCCTTTCCGCTACTTTAACTTTTACCAGCTTTGGTTTATCGGCGGCCAGCAAGGTCAACGCCAACACAATCAACACATTAGGAAAGGCACTTTTAATTCTTAGCATATCACGCAGGGACACAAAGTATTATTAAATTCGCGGCTAAATTAATTAAAACTAACATGTTACGAACCCACACCTGCGGTGAATTGAGGATAACAGATGTAAACAAACCCGTAACCCTGGCCGGCTGGGTACAGCGCCTTCGCGATAAAGGCAGCGTACTCTGGATAGACCTCCGCGATCGTTATGGAATTACGCAGCTGATCTTTGAAGAAGGTAAAACGGATAAAACCTTGTTGGATCTGGCCCGCAGCACTGGACGTGAGTTTGTACTTCAGGTAGAAGGTATTGTTGCAGAACGTCTTTCCAAGAACGATAAAATAGCAACGGGTGAGATTGAATTAAAGGTTTCCAAACTTACTATTCTTAACCCCGCAAAGTTACCGCCCTTTACTATTGAAGATGAAACAGATGGCGGTGATGATCTGCGTATGAAATATCGCTATCTCGATTTGCGCAGAAACCCGGTGCGTGAAAAATTGCAACTCCGCCATAAAATGGCACAGCAGACACGCGCATACCTTGATGGCCAAAATTTTATTGAAGTAGAAACACCGGTACTGATCAAATCAACTCCGGAAGGTGCACGCGACTTTGTAGTGCCTTCACGTATACATCACGGTGAATTTTATGCTTTGCCACAATCGCCACAAACCTTTAAGCAATTGCTGATGGTGTCGGGGTTCGATCGTTATTACCAGATCGTAAAATGTTTCCGCGATGAAGATTTGCGTGCAGACCGCCAGCCGGAGTTTACGCAGATCGACTGCGAGATGGCATTCATCACACAGGAAGATATACTCAATATATTCGAAGGACTGGTTCGTCATCTTTTCAAAAATGTAAAAGATATAGAATTACCTTCCGTGCCACGCATGTTCTACGATGACGCCATGAAGCTATACGGTTCTGATAAACCGGACACTCGCTTTGACATGAAGTTTGTGGAAATTACCGAGCTCACCAAAGGAAAGAACTTCCCGGTATTTGAAAGTGCAGAACTGGTAGTAGGTATAGCCGCAAGCGGATGTGCCGAGTATACCCGTAAGCAAATCGATGAGCTTACCGAGTTTGTGAAACGTCCGCAGGTTGGTGCAAAAGGATTGGTATATATACAGTATAAAGCGGATGGTTCTATAAAATCATCGGTAGATAAATTTTATACTTCGGAAGAACTGAAAGCCTGGGCAGAGAAATTCAATGCACAGCCCGGTGATCTGATCTTGTTACTGGCCGGTGAAGCTCACGCCACCCGCAAGCAACTGAATGAACTTCGCCTTTTGATGGGTGAGAAACTCGGCTTGCGCGACAAGAATAAATTTTCAGCGTTGTGGGTGATCGACTTCCCATTGCTCGAATGGAACGATGAAACAAAACGCTACCATGCAATGCACCATCCGTTCACATCGCCGAAGCGTGAAGACATGCACCTGCTGGATACCGACCCTGGTAAAGTACGTGCCAATGCTTACGATATGGTGATTAACGGCACAGAAGTAGGTGGCGGTTCTATTCGTATCCATGACAGACCAACACAGCAGTTGATGTTTACACACCTCGGCTTCACAGAAGAAGAAGCGAAGAAACAATTCGGATTCTTGATGGATGCTTTTGAGTTTGGTGCACCACCACACGGTGGTATAGCATTCGGATTCGATCGCCTTTGCTCAATCTTCGGTGGCGCAGATTCGATCCGCGACTTCATTGCCTTCCCGAAAAACAATGCCGGTAAAGATGTGATGATCGATTCGCCATCTACCATTTCACAGGAGCAATTGAATGAGCTTGCTTTGTTGATTAAGAAATGATTT
>NZ_DAIQRQ010000061.1:10515-26845 GCF_036786105.1 Ohtaekwangia sp. | reverse complement strand
TACCATTTCACAGGAGCAATTGAATGAGCTTGCTTTGTTGATTAAGAAATGATTTGCTGTTAAACGTCAGCTGTTTATAGTCTGTGGGAAAATAGCGTGAAATTATTTTCCCACAGATTTCACAGATCAGCACAGATAAATGCACATACATTTTTAGGCACCTCTGTACCTCCTTCGTAAACTTTGTGTAACTGGATTTTCCCCTCTCACGCCCTCTTGCAACTTACAATTTGCGTCTACCGTTTAATATTGAAACAAGTGACATCGAGTAATGAATATTTAGAAGGGTTCTATTAACGATTAATCTGTAACTGATAACAGAATTGAATATCGAACAAGGAACATCGACCAACGAATGTCGAAGTAGATATCACTATAAATCACACCCACTCCATCCAGCCGCTAGCAGCCAGTAACCAGTAGCTTTATGAAAGATTTGTTCTCAGGCCACTCAAAAATATATGCAGCGTTCCGCCCCGATTATCCGGAAGCGGTCTACCAGCATATTATGCGGCATGTAAAGCACAAAGCTATAGCCTGGGATTGCGCTACTGGCAACGGACAAGTAGCCCGCGCACTCGCTCATTACTTTGAGCGTGTAGAAGCAACCGACATCAGTCAACAGCAGCTCGATAATGCTTATCCATCTGCCAATATTTACTACAAGGTTAGTGCTGCTGAACAAACTCCCTTTCACGATCATCAGTTCGATCTGATCACAGTAGCCCAGGCGTTGCATTGGTTCGATCGCGATAAGTTTTACAAAGAAGTGAAACGTGTTGGCAAACCCGGTGGCATCCTGGCTGTATGGGGATATGCTTTGTTATATATTGAACCTGCGATCGATGATATTATCACGAATTTTTATAGCAATACTGTCGGGCCGTTCTGGGATGATGCGCGCAGACTGGTAGAGCAGGAATACAAAACGATCGAGTTTCCCTTCCCCGAAATTACTACACCTAAATTCTCGATCGATGTAACATGGTCGTTGGAGCATCTTGCCGGCTATCTCGAAAGCTGGTCGGCCACGCAAAAATATATTCACAAGCACCAGGCAAATCCCGTAAGTGCTGTGGTAGAAAGTCTACGAAAGCATTGGGAGCCGGCTGAAATCAAGACCGTATCTTTCCCGGTGTTTATGCGGATGGGTGTAATTTAGTAGCATCGCCTTTAGTTTCTTACATCATCACTTCTTTCGCACATCTGCATTTCTTTTCTGCAGAAACCTCACTATCATCGTATACTTTTTCCAAACTACATGCGCTACATTATTTTTTCAGCTGCTTCACTAACACTCATCCTTATCCTGGCTTGCACGCAAAAGCCTCAACAGTTTGATATAATCATCCGCAACGGAACGATATACGATGGTTCCGGCGACATTCCCTATACTGCAGATATAGCGATCAATAGCGATACCATTGCTGCGATTGGAAAGCTCGATAATGCCACCGGAAAAAAGGAGATCGATGCTTCCGGCCTTGCTGTTGCTCCCGGCTTTATCAATATGCTTAGCTGGGCCGATCAGAATCTGTTGAAAGACGGACGTTCCATGAGTGACATCAAACAAGGCGTTACCCTGGAAGTATTCGGAGAAGGCTGGTCGCCCGGCCCGATGAAGCGCAAGAGTAAAGTAGCAGTTGATAGCCTCTGGACAACACTCGGTGGTTACTTCAACTGGATAACCAGGAAAGGTATATCTACCAATGTAGCTTCGTTTGTAGGACAAACTTCCGTGCGCAACTACGTAATGAACCAGGATAACCGAAAACCTACCGATGCGGAGCTTCAGCAGATGAAGCAACTGGTGCAGCAGGCTATGGAAGAAGGCGCCATGGGCCTCGGCACTTCGCTGATCTATGCACCGGCAACCTATGCAGATACTGAAGAATTGATTGCGCTGGCAAAAGTGGCCTCGCAATATGGAGGCATGTATACTACGCACATGCGCAGCGAAGGCGATTTTATACTGAATGGTGTTAACGAAACCCTGCGCATTGCACGCGAAGCAAATATACCAGTCGAGATATACCACATGAAATTGAACATAGCACGCAACTGGAACAAAATTGATACCCTGCTTACCAAGATTGATAGCGCACAAAAAGCAGGGATAAAAATTACTGCAGATATGTATCCCTATACCGCGAGTGCTACGGGGTTAACGTCACGGCTCCCCACGTGGGTGCAGGAAGGTGGCGGAAAAATGATGCGCCAGAAGTTAAAGACACCTGCTATCCGCAAAAAAGTTTTGTATGAAATGGAGATGGGTATACCCTACAAAAACTCCGATCCGGAATATGTTGTGTTGATGGGCTTCCGCCTCGACTCGCTGAACAAACTTTATAAGGGAAAGAAGCTGAGTGAAGTGGCTCGTCTTCATGGTAAGAATGCCGATGAAACAGTTATCGATCTAATTGTTCGCGATCGCTCACGCATTGAAGCATTATATCATCAACAGTCGGAAGAAAATGTGAGGCGCATTATACAATTACCGTATGTGAGCTTCGGCTCTGATGGCGGTTCAGAAACCATTGATGAAAAGAACATGGAAGAAGGAGCCCACCCGCGGAGCTATGGAACCTTTGCACGCGTACTGGGCAAATATGTGCGCGATGAAAAGTTGCTCACCTTACAGGAAGCTGTTCGAAAACTGACATCGCTACCAGCAACTAATTTAAAAGTAAAAAAGCGCGGATCGTTGAAAATCGGTTACTGTGCAGATGTAGTAATGTTCGATCCGGCAAAAATTCAAGACCACGCCACGTTTGATAAACCAAGACAATATGCCACAGGCATGATACATGTTCTTGTAAATGGGGTACAGGTATTGAACAATGGCGAACATACTGGAGCAAAACCTGGCAGAGTGGTACGTGGTCCCGGCTTTAAAAGCAAGAAGAAAACTTCTTAGCAGCGCGTTTATTACCTTATCTGGGGTAGCATTTTGATCCATTCGACCAAGCAAGCAACGGTATCGACAAGTCCTTGACTAATACACGTGTTTACCGGGGTATTTTTCAATATATTTACTGTGATTTTTTAACCTTTTGGAATCAATTTCTATCCATCATTATGGATAAGCTATTTTATCTCATGCTGATTGTTTTTGGCCTCGCAATTCCTTTTCGTGGTCAATCACAAAACCTTATTGAAAAGGGGGATCGTTTCTTTGCGAAGAAAGATTATGAAAATGCTCTAAAAAGCTATTTGGAAGCGAACCCCGGAGATGACGATGCCAACACTAACTTTAAGATCGGCATGTGTTATCTGTATACTGAATTAAAGTCAAAATCGCTTCCATACCTTGAGAAAGCTGTTCATGCAAAACCCAACGTAGACGAAGATATTGATTATTACCTCGGTATGGCATACCAGAATAACCACCAGTATGCCAAGGCACGTGATCACTACGAGGCATTCCGATCAAAGAACAAGAAGCTTTATGAGATCGCAACACAAAAGATCTACGAATGCGAGATCGGTGACTCTCTTACACGTAAGCCGGTGCGTGCCGTTATTCAGAATATAGGTGCCGGCATCAACACCCGCTTCAATGAATATTCTCCGCTGGTAACAAGCGATGGGAAAACGATGATCTTCACCTCCAATCGTTCGACGGATGACTACAAGATCAAGAGTGGAACGAATTTCGAAGATATATATATAGCACATAAGACTGGCGACACATGGGGAGCTCCGGAAAAAATCAGCCCTAACATCAACATCAAGTTTAATGATGCAGCAGCTTCTCTTTCAGCAGATGGGAAAACACTTTTTTTGTACTACGAAGATGGATCCGGAGATATATATACTTCGCACCAGGAAGGCTCAGACTGGACCAAGCCCGAACCACTTAACAAGAATATCAATACACCTTTATTCTGGGAAACATCGGCTTGTATATCGGCCGATGGCCAGAAGCTTTTTTTCTCCAGCAATCGTCCGGGAGGAAAGGGCGAACTCGATATCTGGATGAGTACCCTCGACCCAAAGGGTAACTGGGCGAAGCCGGTAAACCTCGGAAGCGCTATTAATACACCAGGCAATGAAGATTCTCCATTTATCCATCCGGATGGTGTTACGCTATATTTCTCTTCCGATGGACATCCGAGCATGGGGAGCAATGACATTTTTAAAAGCGAATTTAAAGATGGCAAATGGCAGAAGCCTGTAAACCTCGGGTATCCGGTAAACTCCATTGAGTACGATGGATTTTTCAGTATATCAGAAGATAAAAAAACAGGTTACTATTCAACGCTTCGTGCAGAAGGCATGGGAAGTGCCGATATATATACTATAAACTTCCTGCCACCTCCACCCAAAGAAGAAGAAAAAGAACCGGTATTGTTGGCAAGTTCCGAACCTGTTACTACTACAATACAAGTCACTCCCAAAGAAGAGCCAAAAGTAGAGCCACCCAAAGAGGAACCTAAGAAGGAAGAGCCAAAAGTAGAGGAGCCCAAGGTAGAAACGCCTGTCGTGGTAACACAACCGGTGGCTGAAACAAAACCACAGCCGGATAACTTCGTTGATCCGAGCATACAGGCTAAAAAAGATTTGAAGGTAGTAACGGTACTTCGCGGAAAAGTAATTGATGAAACGACAGCGCAGCCATTAGGAGCCACTATATTTCTGGTAGATAACATTTCTAACAAAGTCGTTACAAAAATGTACTCCGATCCTAAAACCGGGGAGTTCGAAATAACCATTCCACACGGTGGTAACTACGGTGTGTCTACTGAGCGGGATGGCTACCTTTTCAACTCTATCAACTTCAGCTTGCCTGAATTTGCAGAATATCAGGAGATCGATACACACATCATCATGGTGAAAGCAGAGGTCGGTTCTAAAGTGGTATTGAAGAACATCTTCTTTGATATCGGTAAATCTGACCTTAAGCCTGAATCGATCGCAGAGGTTGAGAATATTAAAGAACTGCTTATTACCAACCCGAATCTGAACGTACAGATAAATGGTCACACCGATAATACAGGTAATGCCGAAACCAACAAGGTGCTTTCACTGAAACGGGCTACAGCTGTGGTAAATTACCTGATTGAACATGGCATCGCTGCTTCACGCCTCAGCGCAAAAGGTTATGGCTCCGAACGCCCTATTGTAAGTAACGATGATGAAGAAGGCGGCCGCGCAATTAACCGAAGAACAGAGATAGAAATTATCGAAGCGAAGGGATAACTTAACTATATATTACCCGCTATCTGCTTCACAACTGATTCTACAAAGCGTTCTCTGATCGCATTATCAAATTCAAAATAAAGGTCTGGCTCAATCAACTCCAGCTCCATCAGGTGAAATTCGTCTCCAATCATTACACCGTCTACCCGTGCATAAAGTAAAGTCTGTGGTATTTGCGCTATAACTTTCTTTCCCGTTTGCAACAGGTAATTATCTGGTTGAAAAAGTTGATATTTTCCTCCGTATTGTCGCTGCACACGAAAGTCTCCTTCCTTTGGTTTCTTCACCACAGCATGTGAAAATATACCATTGAAAAAGATCATGGATATTTCGCCTCGCTCCGTAATTTCAGGAAGGTACGGTTGTATCAGCCAGTCACTGCCTGCAATTGCCTCTTCGAAGTTTTGCTTCGTTAGTTCACTCGATGAGTGCGTCTTTGTAAGATAAGAACCTGCCGATATAGCCGGCTTGATCACAATCTTCTCCCACTGTTTTTCACGCAACGCACCAAAAGAAACAGGCGCTGCAGCAGATGAAAACAGCGTTGGTATAATCGTAACACCGTTTCGTTCAAATTGCTGCAAGTAGAACTTATGCAGATTCTGTTGCACAATAGTTACCGGGTTGAATAGCGGTATATCCTTATCCGACATTGACTGAAGCCACCGGGCAAAGGCATCGCTCTGTGTATAGTAATCCCACGTATTGCGGATGACCAGGTATTGGTAATCTTCCCAACGCACAGCCGGATCATTCCAGATAACGGGCCTGGCGGTAATTCCTTTCGCAGCAAACAAAGCTATCAACGGCTGGTCTGCCTCATACAGGCTGGGGAGTCGCTGGCAGGTAAGTAATCCTATCACAGACATAGTCTATATTTGAAACAAGAGTATAAATAAAAAGCCTTTTCAGCGAATACTGAAAAGGCTTTTTGATCAAATGACTATCTATTATTTTAAGCGATTGCTACACGCTTGAATTCAGCCACTGTCAAACCTTTGGTTACGCTATCCAGGTATTGAGCAACTGTCTTTGAATTGTCTTTTACAAAGATCTGGTGCAACAGAGTGGTCTCTTTGAAGAACTTCTGCAGTTTACCTTGTGCGATCTTGTCTACCATGTTTTCAGGCTTACCTTCTGCCAGTATCTGAGCTTTGGCAATCTCAAGTTCTTTCTCAATGATTGATTGATCTACTGATTTTTCATCAACCGCTACAGGGTTCATGGCAGCGATTTGCATACCCACATCCTTACCGGCTTCAGTAACGTCTTTACCATTTACTCCTTTCAGCGACACAAGTACACCGAGTTTAGAACCTGCGTGGATATAGGGAACAACAGCTTCTCCTTTCATGTGCACATATTCGCTCACTTCAATCTTCTCACCAATCTTACCAACCAATTCAACAATCTTGTCATTCAGTGTAAGACTGCCAGCACTCAGACCAAGCAGTGCTTCTTTCGTAGCAGGCTTGTTGGCAAATGCAGTTTCAGCGATCAGTTTGCCCAGGTTCTGGAACTCTTCATTCTTTGCTACGAAGTCAGTTTCGCAGTTCAATGCGATCAGCACAGCTTCTTTATTATCATCGCTCACTTTAATGAATACAGAACCTTCTTTCGCTTCTCTGTCAGAACGGGAAGCAGAAACTTTCTGACCCTTCTTTCTAAGTATCTCGATAGCTTTATCAAAATCGCCTTCGGCTTCGGCAAGGGCTTTTTTACAATCCATCATACCGGCACCCGTCATCTGGCGGAGCTTGTTTACATCTTGTGCTGAAATAGCTGACATAGTATTTACGATTTTAAGATTTACGTTTTACGTTTTACGTTTTTTTTGAACTCCCTAAAAAAACTAAACACCGGCTTGGGGCCGATGTTTAGTGCATTATCATTGCATTAATTATGACTACCGTGTGCAATTACTGCACCTTGGCACATCAGCGTATTGTAATTACTTCGATTCTTCTACCGCAGTATCTACTTTTCTTTTCTCATCTTCTTCCTTCTTCTGGGCAGCATCATCCTTGTCCTTTTTGCGCTCCATCAAACCTTCTTCAATCACTTTACCAATGTGTTTGGTAAGAATAGAAATTGATTTGAAAGCATCATCGTTCGCAGGAACAGGGAAATCTACACCCGAAGGATCTGAGTTTGTATCTACCAATGCAAACACTGGAATGTTCAGTTTTTGAGCTTCGGTAACCGCGATATGCTCGCGTTTTACATCGATCACAAACAATGCAGCCGGCAGTCTGTTCAGATCGGCAATACCACCCAACAGTTTTTCAAGTTTAGCTTTCTCGCGGGTGATCATGAGGCGCTCGCGTTTTGCCAAGTTGCTGAAAGCTTCGTCTTTCATAAGCTTTTCAATCTGTGCGAGTTTCTTCAATGATTTGCGAATAGTAGCGAAGTTGGTTAGCATGCCACCCAACCAGCGCTCTGTTACGAACGGCATGTTGAGGCGTTTTGCTTCTTCTGCTACGATATCTTTAGCTTGCTTTTTCGTCGCTACGAACATGATCTTACGTCCTGAGCGAACAATGTTCTTCAGTGCGAAAGTCGCTTCGTCCAGACATGCCAGAGTTTTGTTCAGGTCAATAAGGTGGATACCGTTATTTTCCATGAAGATGTATTCAGCCATCTTCGGGTTCCACTTGCGGGTAAGGTGACCAAAGTGAACACCTGCATCCAACAAATCCTGATATGTTAATTTTTCAGCCATTCTCTTAATGATTAACGCTTGCTAAACTGGAATCTTCTTCTCGCCTTTCTTCTGCCTGGCTTCTTCCGTTCTACCATTCTGGAATCGCGGGTAATGAAACCTTCTTTTCTCAATACTGGCTTGCTTTCAGCATTGAATTCAACCAGGGCGCGCGCAATACCGAGGCGTACTGCTTCAGCCTGCCCCTTTACACCACCGCCTTCAACATTCACAGTAACATCATACTGCCCGTCAACCTTTACGGCTACGAGAGGTTGTTTTACTGTTGTCTGGTGAATTTCTGAAATGAAATATTCTTTCAGTTCACGGTCATTCACCTTAATGTCTCCCTTTCCAGGTTTAACATAAACTCTGGCGATGGAGGTCTTTCTTCTGCCTATTGCGTTAATGATCTGCATGTAATCAGAACTTTATTTCTTTTGGTTGTTGTGCGGTATGAGGATGTTCAGCTCCGGCATAAACATGCAGGCTTCTGAAAAGTTCGCGTCCAAGTCTGTTTTTAGGAAGCATGCCGCGTACTGCGTGCTCGATCAGACGTTCTGGGTGCTTGGAGCGGATCATAGTAGGAGTATGCTCACGCTGACCGCCTGGATAACCTGAGTGGGTGAAGATCACGCGATCATTCCACTTCTTACCTGTCATTCTTACTTTTTCAGCGTTGATAACAATCACGTTATCGCCACAATCCACATTGGGAGTATAGCTTGGCTTATGCTTTCCACGGATAATGTGAGCAACCTGGCTAGCCACACGGCCCAGCACTTGCGCGTTTGCGTCTACCACTATCCAGCCTTTTTCAACTGTAGCCTTGTTGGCATTCAGTGTTTTATAGCTATTATGATCCATTTTAATATTAGAGATTCAATTAAAAACACTACCCCTTTCAAAAAGGGACACAAAGGTAAACTGCCTGTCTGGTAAATGCAAGCGGGATTTTGAATTTGCTTTAAAATCCACTAAAACAATTTCAACAAACTGCTAAGATGCTGGTCAATAGCCCTTTGGCGGCCCCTGACGATGAAGTTAGGGCGACAAAGATCGGACTTTTTTCCGGATTTAAATGCAAAATCTCCCACAGATTGTCGGAGACGCATATGAATTACGTGCAGAACAGCCTGCCGGATTCTTCTATTTTGTATAAAACAATTCGTGGTTAAACCTTGTAGCAGATTACGATTAACGCCATACATTTGGCCCCTATTGGTACATTTTTCATTCTGTTAAACATTGAGCACACTTCTACCGACCTATAAAAAGGTGATAATCCGCGACATCGTACAGGAAACGAAGGATGTTAAAACATTCAGGCTGGAAATGGCCGATGGATCTCCTATTCAATATCAGGCAGGGCAATTCATAACGTTTGTGTTTCCAAAAGTTACTTCGGAAGAAGACCGGAGAAATTATTCTTTTTCCACTACTCCAGAGGTAGACGACATTCCTTCAATCACTTTAAAGCGTGTCGAAAATGGTGCATACTCGCGGTGGTTCATTGACGAAGCCAGGCCTGGTGATACCCTGTTAACAATAGGCGTTTCAGGGTATTTTACGTTGCCGGAAAATATAGAAAGCTATAAACGCATCCTCTTTCTTGCGGCAGGCAGCGGCATTGCTCCCATCTATTCATTATTGCAACAGGTGCTTTATTTCCATCCGTCTGTACAGGTAACACTTATCTATAGCAGCCGTGATGCTGGCAGCACAATATTTTATGCGAGTTTGCAGGAGCTTCAACAAAAATTCCAGGGGCGTTTTACAATTGAATTTCTTTTCAGCACTGCGCCTAATCTGCTGCGGGCACGACTTGGAAAAGGGCTGCTGGAAGTGTTGCTAAAACAATACGCAGGCACGGAGCATCACGAATCGCTCTTTTATACATGTGGCCCTTACGACTATATGCGAATGGCAACTATTGTATTGCAAACCGAAGGCGTGCCTCCCCAAAACATTCACAGGGAAAATTTTGCTATTGTAAAACCGGTGCAAAAGAGATTTCCGCCTGATAAAGATCCACATCATATTACCGTAACCGTGGATGGAAGACAATATACTTTTCAATCGCAGTTTCCGGAGACGATATTGGCGCAGGCAAAAAAACTGGGTATACCAATTCCCTACAGCTGCGAATCAGGACAATGTGGAACCTGTGCTGCTACTTGCACAAAAGGAAACGTATGGATGTGGAACAACGAAGTACTGGTAGATGCAGAGATCGAAAAAGGTCGCGTGCTTACCTGCACGGGCTATCCCGTTGGTGGTGATGTTGCGCTGGAGATATAGGAGTATGATATCCTATATTCACTCATCAATGAGCTAATTTAAAAGTCAGAACTATATTAGCGATACCTTCTACTTTTCTCGTTTCAGTTCCCTCCGTTGATGTAGCCGGTACCCACGGAGGCATGATGCTTAAGATACGGAGTACTTCATCTACTAACCCATATTTTAAATCTTCACCTTCCGTAATCTTTAAGTCGATTATATTGCCTAGTGTATCGATTCTTAATTCAAAACCTACCTTTCTTCCTCTCTCCTTATTCGAGCTTCTCGCGGGTATTTCATATTCTTGGCAAGAAATTCCTGCATAGCCATAAATCCTCCCGGATACTCCGGTTGATGAACAATAATCATTTTTCTTGTTGTACTGTCTATTTGGCTATATGCTGAAACGCATGAACCTAAAAGTATAAGGCTTACTATACTTGCTTTTAAAATACCCTGCATAACTAACTATTACTCTCCAACTGCTTGATCAACGCCTGCATATCTTTTGGGTAAGGTGCTTTCACCGTTTGGGTTACTCCTTTACAATCAGTAAAAGTCAGTGCATAGGCATGCAGTGCCATGCGTTTCATGATCGGCTGTTCTTCGGTTTGTTTCTTCAGGTTGAATCCCCGTTTTACACTGGAAAGGAAAAATGGTTTTCCGCCATATAGCTCATCTCCCGTAATGGATGCTTTCAGCGTTGCCAGGTGTATACGTATCTGGTGCATGCGACCGGTAACAGGCCTGCACTCTACCAGTGTGTGAAGTTTGTAAGATTGCAATGAAGTGAAATAGGTCTGTGCGGGTTTACCTTCGCGCTTGCTGATCTTTACCATACCATCATCTTGTTTAAGGATGGGAAGATCAACCAGGTTGTCTTTGAAATTGTGAATGCCATCTACAATTGCATGATATACTTTATTCACTTCACGCTTTTCGAACTGCATGCTCATGTGGCGATACGCTTCCGGATTTTTAGCAATGGCCAATACTCCTGAAGTATCTTTATCCAATCGGTGGCATACTTGTGCATCTCCCCGATATTCACGGGCCAGTGCCAGCAAATTTACTTTGTCGTGGCGGTCCTCCAGGGTAGACACGAACGGAGGTTTATTAATAAGAACAAAATCATCGTCTTCGAAGAGGATGATATCTTCAAAATTTATCTTGGTTGACTTCAATGCTGCTGTTTTTGGTTTTTACTCAGCCTGATGGTGGTGATGCTGGTCCGCCTCGGGCTTTACACGCGGCAATTTAAAACTAAAAGTAGAACCTTTGCCGGGTTCGCTCTCCACTTCGGCTTTGGTGTTATGCCCATCGAGAATGTGTTTTACAATGGCGAGGCCCAACCCGGTGCCGCCTTTCTCACGGCTTCGGCTCTTGTCTACCCGGTAGAAACGCTCAAAGATACGCGTCTGGTGTTCTACCGGGATACCTTCCCCGGTATCGCGCACATTGGTTATTACATTTTTCTTGCTGATGTCAAAGCTTACCACCACCTCAGAGCCATCAAAAGAGTGTTTGATAGCGTTGCTGATCAGGTTTGTCATTACCTGACTAATTCGCTGCCAATCGGCATATACCAGTGCTTTATGATGTACGCCTTCAATACGCAGTTTGATATTCCGTTTCTCGCCTTTCTCTTCAAATTGTTCGAACACCTCCTCCGTCAGCTTATACATATCGATCGTTTCGAAATGCATTTTGATCTGGCCGGTTTCTATATGCGAAAGTGTGAGCAGGTCTTGCACCAGCATGTCAAGGCCATCAAGACTTTTGGCTGCCTTCTTCAGAAATTTATTACGAACGGACTTATCGTTCACGGCACCGTCCAGCAGGGTGTGCACAAAGCCCTGCGCAGCAAAAATAGGTGTCTTCAACTCGTGCGATACATCGGCTATAAATTCCCGGCGAAACGCTTCCAGCTTTTTAAGTTCATCAATCTCCTTTTGCTTGAGCTCGGCAAACGAGTAAATATCTTCGTTAATGGTTTTGAGCGGATTGAGCGGTGCTGTTTTCTGCTTGTCGAGTTTGGCGAGCTCTTTCTTTTTAAGCTTGCCCATTAACTTATAGATCTTGTTGATCTCCCGGAAGATGAGAAACTCCAGCACAATGAATATCAGCAGGTATGAAACTGAGAAGCTAATGGCAAATGCAACCAGCAAGGCACTGGCGGCAATACTTTTAAACAGCGACAGGAATAATGATGTGATCAGCGCAATGCAGCAGGCAAGCAGGAGGGCAAGACCACGGGAACTATAAACCATGCCCGAAGATAATTATTCGCGAATAGTTCACCGTTATCCGTTACTTGTTATTCGAGAAAAGAAACTTCTGATAACGTAAACAGCAAACCTGTTACTAATTCAAGCTGAATTTATACCCTACACCTTTTACGGTAGTGATGAAATCATCGCCAATCTTTTCGCGTACTTTCCGGATGTGTACGTCTACCGTTCTGGCCAGTACATATACATCTGACCCCCAGATATTCTGCAGGAGATCCTCACGACTAAATACTTTATTCGGATTCTGCGCCAGGAAATACAAGAGCTCAAATTCTTTCTTCGGAAGATTGATCTCTTTATCGTTTACCTTAATGGTATAGCTGGTGCGGTCTATGGTAAGTTCTCCTATGGTGATGAGACTGGAAGGAGAAGATTTTTTGGAATCTCTTCTGAACAGGGCACTGATGCGGCTCATCAACGCGCGTGGTTTGATGGGCTTGGTGATATAGTCATCGGCACCTACATCAAAGGCCGCTACTTCTGAATATTCTTCCGAGCGGGCTGTGAGGAACACAACAAATGTTTTTTGAAGCTCCGGGATATCGCGTAACAACCGGCAGGTTTCTACACCATCCATTTTTGGCATCATAATGTCGAGCAGTACCAGGTCAGGCACAAACTTTTTGGCAATATCTACAGCCTTTGAGCCATCGGATGCTGTTTTAACATCATACCCCCCTTTTTCAAGGTTGTACTTCAGAAGTTCCAAAATTGGCTCTTCATCATCTACGACAAGCACTTTGTGCATTTGCTTGTTTCCCATAGTTCAACTATTTGCTTCAAAAATATACATAAAAAGGCCCACTAAAAACCGGTAAACATTTCTTAACAATTCCTTAAGCAGGCGTAACAATTCGATAATAAATACAACGACAAGTGGCCCCGAAATAATTCCTGTATGCCTTGCCTCAACAAGATCAGGCTTATTAAAGAAACGGGTATTTCTCACTCAGGTAATGGATATAGGCGCGCAGATTGCCGTGAAATTTTCCATGCCACTCCTCTGCAAAGACGGTCTGCTTCGATTGATACTGGCGGAAGTTCATGAAGTAAGCATTATTGGGCAGCTTTTCCTTAAAACGCTGTGAGGGATGCTTGGTCAACGCCAGCGACAATGTGTCGAGGTTGTTTACGATACGTTGTATAGCGGCTTCCTTTTGCTGTTTCTTTACCGAAACAGGCTCCTGGCCGGTAAACGAATGGTATAAACTATCGAGCAATGCAGCACCGCGCAGCATGTGGTCTACATACTTCAGGTAATCTTTATCTTCGTCCATATAGGTGGTGTATTCGCGCGAATTTTCTCCATACTTATGAATCAAAAACCGCTCGGCACCACGATCGCCAATGAACGTAGCAAGGTTCTCATTGAAATCCACGCTGTCTTTTACAAAGATGGTAGCATGCGACATCTCATGAATAATAAGATTAGCGAGATCGCCTTCACTGCGGTTGAGCATCTTACTAAGGATTGGATCGGTGAACCATCCGAGGGTAGACCACCCTCCGGGATTGCGCACGATCACGTCATATCCTTCGGCCTCCAGTTCTTTCTTCAGATCGAATGCCCGTTGCTGGTTGAAGAAGCCTTTGTAAGGAACTGATCCTATCACCGGGAATTTCCATTCTTTAGGCTGCAGCCTGAACGGCTCTGAAGCCAGCACCACCCACATAATCTCCTGTCCTTTTTGATCGTATAGCGTTTTATAGTTTTCAGTGTCTTTTAATCCAAGCGAGTCGATTGCATACTTTCTTACTTCGTTGATGAGACGGAGGCGTGCCTTCAATGAATCAGGGAATGATGGATCGGCCATAAACTCTTCCACCGGGCGCGCATTCCATACAATGTTCAATTGTCCATAACCTTGCCGAACGCCATACACCACCAGATCCCAATAGAAAACAACGAGCGCTGCTATTACTACAGCTACAATCAACAGTATGCGTTTGAATATTTTACCGGCCCGGTTCTGCATTTCAAAAAATAATTCCTCTTCTGAATAGCCCGCAAGATAAAAGTATACAGCAACTTTGTATGTATAGGAGGTCAGTGGCGATATGAAGTAAGTTGATCTTTAGGTTGTAGGCTGGAAGCAAAAAATCATACCGTATTAACCCTTTCGATTTTTAAATTCTATTTTAATTAGTATTTTTAACCCGTAATAAACTAATAATAATAGTTAATCAACTTTTTAAAGAGGTTAATGTAAAGATGCATGCAGGTATGATTGAACCTTTGTACTTTCAAACCCGAACCTCTTGAGAACGAAGAAAAAATAAATACATATATGAGTGATGCTAAAGAAAAACTGAAGGCGCTTCAGTTAACGATCGACAAACTGGAAAAGACATACGGTAAAGGAACCGTAATGAAGCTTAGCGATGAGAAAGTGGTGGATATCCCTGCCATCTCTACAGGTTCGCTCGGTCTTGATATTGCATTGGGCATTGGTGGTATACCGCGTGGAAGAATTACCGAGATCTACGGACCTGAATCTTCCGGTAAAACAACGCTCACCATGCACTGCATTGCCGAAGCACAGAAGCGCGGTGGACTGGCGGCTTTTATCGATGCAGAACACGCCTTCGACAAAGCATACGCTGAAAAACTAGGAATTGATACCGAGAACCTGCTGATCTCTCAGCCCGACAATGGTGAACAGGCGCTTGAAATTGCCGACCACCTGATTCGTTCGGGAGCGATCGATATCATTGTAATTGACTCGGTGGCTGCGCTTGTACCAAAAGGTGAATTGGAGGGGGAAATGGGTGAAAGCAAAATGGGCTTGCAGGCACGTTTAATGTCACAGGCATTGCGTAAGCTTACCGGTACCATCAGCAAGACTGGCTGCTCTTGTATCTTCATCAACCAGTTGCGCGAAAAGATCGGTGTTATGTTCGGTAACCCGGAAACTACTACCGGTGGTAATGCTTTGAAATTCTATGCATCCGTTCGTTTGGATATCCGCCGGATTGGGCAGATCAAAGAAGCTGCAGACGATATTACCGGTAACCGTGTGAAAGTAAAAGTTGTGAAGAACAAAGTGGCACCTCCATTCAAAGTAGTAGAGTTCGACATTATGTACGGTCGTGGTATATCTAAATCAGGTGAAATAATCGACCTCGGTGTTGAGCTGAACGTGGTTCAGAAATCCGGTTCATGGTTCTCTTACAATGGCAATAAACTGGGCCAGGGTCGCGATGCCGTAAAACAGCTCATTGAAGACAATCCGGAATTAATGGAAGAGATCGAAAAGAAGATCAAAGAGCAAATGGCCGGTGTTGAAGGAACAAAGGTTTTAGAGGAAAAGGAATAACCATCTTAAATCAGATATATCTAAAAATAAATTGCCTCCGGGTTAAATCCGGAGGCAATTATTTTCCGTGATCTCGAAAGAATATCATGATGCCCTGATAGCAATTACAGGATCGAGGCGTGCGGCCAATGCGGCTGGCACAACGCCTGAAACAAGACCAATAACGGTAGATACCCCGAGGCCAAGCACTATATTTTTTATAGTGAGCGTAACGACCAGGCTCCCCAACGGGATAAACGTTATGAGATATACCAGGAACAAGCCTGCCAATCCACCGATCAAACTCAAAAAGATTGCTTCGAACAGGAACTGGAACATGATAAAATAATTCTTGGCACCCAGCGATTTTTGCAAGCCTATAATAGGCGTTCGCTCTTTTACCGAAACAAACATGATGTTGGCTATACCGAAACCTCCTACAAGGATCGAAAATCCACCAATGATCCAACCGGCTATTCCTACTGCATCAAACAAATTACCAATTACATTTGCTAACGCTTCAGGGCGGTTAATGGCAAAGTTATCTTTCTCACCCG
>NZ_DAIQRQ010000061.1:3158-10415 GCF_036786105.1 Ohtaekwangia sp. | reverse complement strand
ATTACATTTGCTAACGCTTCAGGGCGGTTAATGGCAAAGTTATCTTTCTCACCCGGGCGCAAGCCGCGCCTTACGCGCATAATACCGCGAACTTCATTCTCCAGTTCCACCAACCCTATATCGGTATCAAATCCTTTTATACCGATGCTTGATTCCAGTTCTTCCCAATGTCCGGTTCCGGTATGATATAATCTTCTGAAGGAGTTATACGGAACGATAACATTATAGTCGTTGCTGGAAAATCCCATGAAACTCTGCCCTTCTTTCTTCATGATGCCTACTACCATGAACTTCACATTTTTGATCTTTACCATCTTGCCCAGCGGATCTTCCCCAGGAAAGAGTGCCTGGGCAATCTCATATCCGATAATGCCTACATTTCTTCCGGCCGATTGTTCATCGGCGGTGAGATAGCGACCAAACTCTATGTTGATGGTATAGATATATTCATAATTTTCGCTGCCACCGATCAACCGCACACTTCCTATACTGTTGCTGTTGCGTTTTACCACCACATTACCTTTATCGCTATAAATGGCAATGTGACTGCTGTGCTTCAGATTCTCTTCCAGAAATTTATACTCATTGTATGAAGAGTTGGGGCGTCTCCAGAAATCCCACCAGCGATATTCGCCATTATCAGCAAGCCACGGCCATTTATCGACATAGATCACATTGGTTCCAATGAAGTTAAGACTGTCTTTTATGTTCTTTTCCAATGAGTCAACAAAGGTGAGCACAGCGATAATGGCAAAGATTCCGATTGTTACTCCCAACAGGGAGAGTACGGTGCGGAGTATATTGGATCGTAGCGCCTTCCAGGCAAACCGGAAGCTTTCAAAAATCTGTCGAAGCGTATACATGCAGGTTCAGTGACACAGGTTTCATGGAAAGTTATCTGTATATCCTAATCAAAAAATATACAGCGATTATACTATATCTCATTCAGGTCAGGTAGCCCGAATGGCAATTACCGGATCGAGCCGAGCTGCCAGCGCAGCAGGAACAATGCCGGATACCAATCCGATTACACTGGATACGGTAAGACCCAGTACTATATTCTTTACAGTTAGCGCTACCTGCAAACTTCCCATCGGTATAAATGTGATCAGGTATACCAGGAACAATCCCGCCAGGCCGCCGATGAGACTAAGGAAAATAGCTTCAAACAGAAACTGGAACATAATAAAGTAATTCTTCGCACCCAATGATTTTTGCAAACCAATAATGGGTGTACGTTCTTTCACGGACACAAACATGATGTTCGCTATACCGAATCCACCTACCAGAATCGAAAATCCTCCGATGATCCAACCGGCAACGCTCAACGTATTGAAAACACCGCTGATAAGATTCATAAACGCTTCCGGCCGGTTCAATGCAAAGTTATCTTTATCGTATGGACGCAAGCCGCGTCTTCCCCGCACAAAGCCTTTTATCTCATTCTCCAATTCTACCAGTCCAATATCTGATTCTTTCCCTTTTATACCGATCACCGACTGCACTTCATTCCAACGGCCTGTGCCTGTTTGAAAAGATTTCCGGAAGGACTGATAGGGAATGATAACATTATAGTCGTTCGTGGTTTTACCAATAAAGCTGCTACCCTCGCGCTTGATCACGCCCACAACTTTATACTTCAGGTTCTGAACTTTTATATTCGCGCCCACCGGATCTTCACCGTTTGGAAACAATGTGTTGGCTACTTCATAGCCTAGCACCGCTACATTTCTGCCGGCTTCTATTTCTTCGGCACTCATATAGCGGCCGCGGTCTACGTTCACGTCAAAGAGCTGATCATAACCAACCGAGCCTCCTACCAGACTTACATCGCCTATACTGTTGTTGCCGCGCTTAATGGTTTGATTCCCTTCATCAGCAAAGATGGCTATCTCGGTATGATGGGTAAGATTTTCGCGCAGAAACCGGTATTCATTATAAGAAGGGGTTGGACGCTTCCAGTATTCCCACCATTTAAACTCTTCGTTAGCTCCCGGAAACGGCCATTTTTGAAAGTAAATTACGCTTGCCCCCAGGAAGTTAAAGCTGTCTTTGATGTTCTTTTCCAGTGAATCGACCATGGTGAGTACGGCAATGATGGCAAAAATGCCCACCGTAACACCGAGCAACGATAGCACTGTGCGCAGAATATTAGACCGCAGTGCCTTCCAGGCAAAACTAAAACTTTCAAAAATCTGTCGTAAAACGAACATGAAGCAACCGTAGTTAAGGTGGTTTGTCGGCTCTGATGCAAACAAATTACTCTCTTAATGACTAAAAAACTTGCTTTTTTGTTACACACTTGAAAAAAGTGACTGCTTTTGTCGCAAAAGCCAATTGTTGCCTTATTTTTGCAACCCAAAATAAAAATTACCCTTTATTGGGCATACTTTGCACTTACGAATATGAAGTTATCGGAATTTAAATTCGAGCTCCCTAACAATTCTATAGCACTGGACCCTGCCGAGAACCGCGATGAAGCGCGTTTGATGGTGGTACACAAAGATTCCGGTAAAATAGAGCACCGGGTATTTAAAGACATCGTAGAATATTTTGACGATGGCGATGTAATGGTAGCCAATGATACCATGGTATTTCCGGCACGTCTCTATGGCCGCAAGGAAAAGACCGGTGCCAAGATTGAAGTATTCCTGTTGCGTGAGCTCAATGCCGATATGCACCTGTGGGATGTACTGGTAGATCCGGCCCGCAAAATCCGCGTAGGCAATAAACTATATTTCGGTAATGGCGACCTTGTTGCCGAAGTCATTGACAATACAACATCGCGCGGTCGTACCATCCGCTTCCTGTTTGATGGTGACTCTGCGGCTTTTGATAAAGTGGTAGAGACTTTGGGAGAAACTCCGCTTCCGAAGTATATTAAGCGTAAAGTAAAGCCTGAAGACAAAGATCGTTTCCAGACTATCTTTGCCAAAAACAAAGGCGCTGTATCCGCTCCTACTGCCGGACTTCACTTTACACGTCAGTTGCTGAAGCGGTTGCAATTGAAAGGCGTAGATATATCGTATGTTACACTGCACATTGGTTTGGGAACATTCCGTCCGGTAGATGTAGAAGATCTTACCAAGCACAAGATGGATTCCGAAAACTTTATTGTAGGCAACGAAGCCGTGGAGATTGTAAACAAGGCACTTGACAACCGTAAAAGAGTATGCGCCATTGGTACCACCACCATGCGTGCACTGGAATCTGCGGTGTCAGCCACCAACAGGCTGAAAGCCCGCGAAGGATGGACCGATAAGTTTATCTTCCCTCCTTACGATTTCAAGATCTGCAACGCTATGGTAACCAACTTCCACATGCCTGAATCTACATTGCTGATGATGGCGGCAGCCTTTGGTGGTTACGATCTGATCATGGAAGCATACAAAGTTGCCAAGAAGGAAAAGTATAAATTCCTTACCTACGGTGACGCAATGCTGATCATCTGATAGAAATTTAAAGCGACTATATGTAGCAAGAGCCAGCCGGAAGGTTGGCTCTTTGCTTTCGCTACGAGCTGTGAGAGGCTGCTGGCTTCGGGCCGCTGGCCAAAGGAAGAACCTCTTTTGATTTGTGAGCCCTTTACTTCGCCACTAATAAATTTGCATTCACATCCAGTGGCCGGTGGCTTGCAGCCAGAACCGTCTTTTGAACTTCAATTCGTTAACTGCTATCTTACACTACAAACTCAAACCAGCCGACACATGAAAAGGAGAAACTTTCTAAAGAATGGTCTTACAGCTGCAGCTTCAACAGCAACGTTTGGTGCATTTGCTGCCGGCAACACTTCTATACTAACAGCTATACCTGCCGAGAAAACTTTTACCTGCAACTTCGCACCACATGATGGCATGTTTGCCAGCCATGCCGGTAAAGATTTTATAGACCAGATTAAATTTATGTACGATCAGGGATTTCGTGCTATTGAAGATAATGGTTTACTGAAGCGTTCGAAGGAAGAACAAGACAAGATCGGTTCTATACTCGCCAAGCTGGGCATGACGATGGGTGTATTTGTTGTAGACGGTGGCGACAACTGGAAGGTATCTTTAACCACAGGCAAACAGGAATTTAAAGATACATTTATCAAAACGTGCAAAGATTGTGTAGAGCTGGCCAAGCGTGTAAATGCAAAATGGATGACGGTGGTTCCCGGCTTCTTCGAGCGCAACCTGCCCATGGGTATACAAACCGCTAACGTAGTGGATGCCTTGCGCAGAGGAGCCGAGATCTTTGAACCTCACGGGCTCATTATGGTATTGGAACCCCTGAGCGATACTCCTGATCTCTTTATGCGGTACACAGATCAAACATTCGAGTTGTGTAAAGCGGTAAAAAGTCCGGCATGCAAAATCCTGTATGATATATACCACATGCAACGAAACGAAGGTAATATCATCAACAACATTGATCGTTGCTGGGATGAGATTGCTTACTTCCAGATTGGCGATAATCCCGGAAGAAAAGAACCTACCACTGGTGAGATCAACTTCAAGTCCATCTTCAAACACGTTCACGATAAAGGATACAGAGGTGTATGGGGAATGGAGCACGGCAATTCAAAGCCAGGCAAGGAAGGAGAGCTTGCATTGATTAAGGCGTATCGGGAAGTAGACTATATGTAAGCTTCGAGCTTCTGGCTACTGGCTGCTAGAGGAGTGTGGGTGTGGTTAACGTACTTCTCTTATTCGGGATGTAAATCCAATGACACAAAGGAACTCAAAGGAGGCACAAAGTTTCGCAAAGAAAAATGCACCGGCAGCATGAGTATCACGCCTGGCTCTCTTCTACTGCTCTTAAGTTCAGGTCATTTAATTCCGAGAGTGCGTAAGAATTGGTCGCGGTAATTCAGGCCAATGGGAACTTCGATACTACCAATGAATATTCGATTGCCTTCAATGACTTTAATTTTATCCTTGTTGACTATAAAGGAGCGATGGACGCGCACAAATGTTTCCTTTGGAAGTTGTTCTTCGAAAGCTGAAAAAGTGATCGTTGTAGA
Organism: Ohtaekwangia sp.; assembly: GCF_036786105.1. Lineage (NCBI taxonomy): Bacteria > Pseudomonadati > Bacteroidota > Cytophagia > Cytophagales > Fulvivirgaceae > Ohtaekwangia > Ohtaekwangia sp. The sequence continues at coordinate 5,410 of NZ_DAIQRQ010000061.1, read as the reverse complement.
AAAGATACCGTCTATCGTTACAATTTTAACATTGTTGCCTTGCGCTTCTGCGTAGAGCACATCGGTTGCATTAAACTTATGAATTTTGCCATCGGATTTAATAAACAATGAATCAGATAATGTTCCAGGCGCTATCATTACTTCAGGCTGCGACCTTTCAAGCTGGGCCTTTGCTTTATCAACAGCTTGCAGGAAGCGGTCGAATGAAAATGGCTTTAGCAAGTAATCACAAGCGCTGAGATTAAAAGCTTCGTGAGCATGCTCTTTATAAGCCGTGGTAAAGATAATCTGCGGTTGATGCTTCAATGTTTTGACCAATGCAAGTCCATCCAACACAGGCATATTGATATCGAGAAAGATCAAATCGATTTTTTCTTTTGAAAGGATTTGCCTGGCTTGAATGGCATCGCTGCATTGGCCCACCACCTCAAGGTCGGGCAGATGCGAACAATAGCTTTCAACTATTTGCCGCGCAATAGGCTCATCATCTACGATTAAACATTTTAAAGTCATTGGCAATCTATTCTTAACGTCACCGTATATTTATTTAGTTTTTTAGAAACATGAAGGTCATGTTTGCCAGCATATAGCAAACCAAGACGTTTCTTTACACTCTCCAGCCCAAAACCGGAATTCTTTTTCTGGAATTGCTCGCTACTTTCTATGTATGAATTCTCGACCTCGAACAGGATTGAATTTTCTTTTCGGCTAAGAGAAATATCGATTGTTACCATTTGATCGGCAGTAGTTCGTGAATGTTTAAATGCATTCTCTATAAAAACAACCAGGAGTAAAGGCGGTATTTTATAATTATCATCAAATCTGTCATCGATTACAACCTTGAGGTTAAGTCGCTCTCCGAGTCGCAGCTTTTCAAAATCTATATAGTTCTTAATATAGTCGACTTCGTGCTGAAGCGGAACAAAGATATCTTTAGCATCATACACTGAATATCGCAGCAATTCAGAAAGCTTTAGCAACAGGGGCGGCAGACTCTCAGGTTTATGAAGAGAAAGGCCGTATAAGTTATTGAGTGTGTTAAATAGAAAGTGTGGACTTAATTGTGACTGTAAGAGCTGTAGCTCGCTTTTACTCTGCGCTACGGCTGCTTCAGCGGACCTAAGCTTAAGTCTGTTTTGAAACCGTGTGACAGTAACGAGAGAGCCCGTTGCTCCTGCTACAAGAAATAGCAGAAGAACGGTAACAGCGAATGGGAACAACGTAGTTTCTCCAATCATACTGTTCAGGAGAAACGCGATCAAAACAAAGCCGATCACTATAAAAAGAGAAAGTGCCACCATGAGTCGACCGGGTGCGACTAATGAATCTGTCTTTTCCGCGACTTTAACAAAATATCTTCCAGTCAGTGCACCCGAAACCAGAATAATAGTTATACCCACTGAAAATGGCAGAGCAATTTCCGGTAGTGCAATGCCAAATAACCATCTAAAAGAAGTGAAAATTACAGCGGTTGAGGCCAGCCAAAAAAAGTATTGTTGATTTCGTGTCATAAGTTTTTTATCAAAACTCAGGCTTTACAATATAGGTCGGAAATGTGCGTGTCGGAAACACTTCTGTCGATGACAAAACCACTTAAATCGCTGATCAATTTCTTGTCAGCCTAAAACCTAAATTCGACATGATTTCATTATCGTCTATCCTGAAAGTTTTCGTCCCTATTTAACAACCACGAAGTTTGATAAAAAAATAATTATGAAAGTATTACAGATCACGAAAAACCTATTCAGCCGTAATTATTCACGTTATAATGGCGTGCGCCCGATTCAAGTTTACCTGCTTCGTTTGGTTTTCATTCTAACTTTCCTGTTTGTGGGGATGGATTCATGGTCAGAGATCATTAGGCACCAGGGAGATTGGAATAATATGAACGCCGTAGCTTTTAGCGTTTGGGCCGCTTACTCGTCCCTGGCACTTTTAGGAATTTTAAAACCATTAAAGATGCTACCGGTTATGGCCTTTCAAATACTATATAAAGTGATTTGGTTAATTATTGTCGCCTATCCGCTCTGGGCAAATGGAACATTGGAAAGCTCCCCGGCCGCAGGGATGACGAAAGCATTTCTATGGGTTATACTTCCCATTGTGGCAATGCCATGGGGATATTTTTTCAGAATGTTTTTTCAAAAGACCAACACCACTGCAAATCCGGTTGTTGCAATGGATGTTAAATAACTTTAAGTCATGCTTAATAAGCTTAATGAAACAGGCACCGTTGAAAGCGGTGCTTTTTT
>NZ_DAIQRQ010000061.1:0-3058 GCF_036786105.1 Ohtaekwangia sp. | reverse complement strand
TCCGTTGATTTTGATTATGCCATTCTGCTAAGCGACAACTCCGGGCTTTTTGATATAAAAGAAAAGGGCGAAGTAGCTGCACGATTTACCACTGCCGTGGGCCTTACATCTTCGTATCTCCAAAACGATGCACTCTCCGATGCCGAGCTTGCGCGCTTCCACCGCGAAGCCGGTGAAGTATGGTATGCCAATGGAAAGTTTACCATGGCTGAACGAAAGTTTACGGCAGCAAAAGCTGCTTACGAAAAAGCGGGACTTCAGGAAGATATAGGATACATCAAGACTATATCCAACCAGGGATTACTCTACGCTACCATGGGGCGCTTTACACAAGCCCAAGAGGCTACGGAAGAAGCACTCACCATGCGCAAGACTAAATATGGCGATAACAACCCCAGCGTTGCTGCCTCCCTTAACAACTACGGTGTACTGAAATATAACCTGGCCCGCTATAATGAGGCAGAGAAAGATTTTGACACATCGGTTGGCATTATTAAAAGCAATAATCTTCAAACCGCTATGCCGTATGCCATCGTCCTGAACAACCAGGCGATGCTGTTTCAGTCGGTAGGACGTTTTGAGGAAGCAGAGAAAATATTGAAAGAAGCGATCACGATCGCAGAAAAACTTCAAAGCAGTAAATCACGCAATCACCTCAAGTTCCTTTCAAACCTGGCGCTGCTCTATCAACAGATGGGTAAATATCCGGAAGCCGAAACGATATACCTCGGTATGGAGAAAAGACTCGGCAAAAACAATCCTGACTACGCATCCATGCTCAACAACCAGGCTGCGCTATATATGGTGATGGGCAAAGAAGATAAAGTGGAAGACTTGCTAAAGCGATCCGCTTCCATTTACAAATCAAACTTCGGCGAACAGAATCCAGCGTATGCAAAAGCGATCAGCGACCTCGGCAATTTCTATCGCTATAAAACGAAATATACCGATGCAGCGCCTTTGCTGGAGAAAGCATTGGCTATTCGCGAAATTACCCTGGGACGAAACCATCCGCTGTATGTGCAGTCGCAGGAAGATATTGCTATACTGGAATGGAAGAGAAAAGCGTGGGATCGCTCGTTCATGCTGTATCGCGAGGTGATGGATAAATCGCTCGACTTCATCAACACATACTTTCCCCCGATGAGCGAAGCAGAGAAAACAAAATACTGGGATATACTCTCACCGCGCTTTCAACGCTTCTACAACTTTGCCGTAGAAGCAAGCGCAGAGAATGTACACGTACTGGAATCGCTGTTCGACTACCGCATCGCCACCAAGGCTTTGTTGCTCAACTCTACCAACAAGGTAAAGCAAACCATCCTGACGAGTAAAGATGCGCAGCTCATCAAAGACTATATCACGTGGCTTGATCAAAAGGAAACACTTGCCAGGCTATATGCTTACTCCAAAGAAGACCTCAAACAACAAAATATAAATCTTGATTCACTGGAACGCGCGGCCAATGCGATGGAGCGAAAACTATCAGGACGCTCTGCCGATTTTTCATCCGGATATTCAGTGAAGAAAGTAAGCTCCGGCCAGATTCGTGCGTTGCTAAACGACACGGAGGCAACCGTTGAAATTATACGCTTGCAAAAATATGATCAGAAGTTCGAGAACGATGCACGATACCTGGCATTGGTTCTTACCAAAAACACAGAAATGCCCAAACTTACTGTACTCGACAATGGGCTACAACTCGACACACGTTATGCTAAATTTTATCGCAATGCTGTTCAGCAGCGCATTGCCGATGAATATTCGTACGATCAATACTGGGCGCGAATAGAGCCGGCATTGCAGGGCAAAAAACTTATCTATATTTCACCTGATGGCGCCTATAATCAGATTAATATCAACACACTTCGCAAAGCGGACGGCGATTATGTACTGAACCGCTATGACCTGGTTATACTCGGTAACTCCAAAGACCTGATCGCATTAAAGAGTAAAAAAGCAAAGGCAACAAAGAAGACTGCTACGCTGGTAGGTTTTCCGGATTATGGAGCCGGAGATATACCGGCATTGCCGGGTACAAAAACAGAGATCGACAACGTAGCCAAAGTATTAAAGGCATCGGGATATACCGTTGCTCAATTCACACAAAAAACTGCAACGGAAAAAAATCTGAAAGCGGTAAAGGCTCCCTCGCTTATTCACATTGCTACGCATGGATATTTCCTACAGGATGTTGAGCCTACCGGTATAGCTTTCGGTGTGCAGCTTGAAAATGCGAACAACAACCCGCTGCTGCGATCAGGGCTTTTGCTGGCAGGCGCATCGGGCACCGTGAGCGGCAAGCGTATGCCTAATCTTGATAGTAACGACAATGGTATACTCACCGCATACGAAGCAATGAACCTCAACCTGGAAGGAACAGACCTCATTATACTCAGCGCCTGCGAAACGGGACTTGGTGATGTAAAAGCCGGTGAAGGTGTATACGGCTTGCAGCGTGCCTTTCTCGTAGCCGGTGCCGATGCACTCATTATGAGCTTATGGAAAGTAGACGATGCCGCCACCAATCAATTAATGAGCAGTTTCTATAGCAACTGGATCAAGCTGGGCAACAAACAAAAAGCATTTAAGCAAGCCCAGCTTCAGCTCATGACTAACTATAAAGATGCGTATTATTGGGGAGCGTTCGTAATGATGGGATTGTGACGTGTTTATGTGTGTAAGTGTTTATGTTAAATGCAGGCTACATTCAGTATTTGCTATAGCACTGAACGTAACAACATACCAACATAAACACCTACCCAACGTGATAATTCCTATACCACCGGGAATATTAATCGTACCAACGCATTGCTTGCGAAAATTAAACCTGTGTGCTGGTAGGCGCCCGCGATGAACAGCAGGTAAAAGAAAATGTAAAAGCCCTCAACTTCCGTTTATCAGATGATGAGCTGATGCAGATTAACAAGGCTGCAGGAGAATTTAGTTTAGCGGTTAACGGTTAGTGGGATAAAAAATCCAATTGCACAAAGTTGCACAGAGAAGACTAAAGTTACACAAAGGTATTTCTGAGTCTTTTCTGTGCAAATCTGTGGGA
>NZ_DAIQRQ010000110.1:5513-8022 GCF_036786105.1 Ohtaekwangia sp. | reverse complement strand
TGTTGGTGATTAACTCTTTTCCATCCGGGTGCGACTTGAATACTTTTATACTTCCCTGTTTAATAAAGTATATATACTGCGGTGCATCGCCTTCTGAAAATACATCTGTTTTCTTCTTAAATGCCTTTATCTTTTTGTCTTTGCAAAGATCTTTCAGGTTAAGCACCTGCCTGGCATCTTGTATGAAACTATCGAGGCCTGAAGCATTGGGCTCATACGACTTCTGCTGCATGAGGCTTTTCCGTAAACGGGCTTCAATTGCATTCAACAGGTCAGTATCGTCAAAAGGTTTGGTCAGATAATCGTCTGCCCCCAGATTCATTCCCTTGCGTATATCCATCTTTTCTGTTTTAGCTGTCAGAAAAATAAACGGTATACTGGCGGTTTCGGGTTTCTTGTTAAGTATATGCAGCACTCCATAGCCATCGAGCTCCGGCATCATGATGTCGCAGATAATGAGATCGGGTTTTTCTTTCAATGCCAGGTCGACACCAATTTTTCCGTTTTCAGCGGTAACAACATCGTAGTTTGCCAGAGAAAGTATCTCCTGGGTATTCTCCCGAACTTCCGGGTTGTCTTCTATAAGCAAAATCTTTTTCATAGCGTTCTATTGCCAGGGTATATTAACGGTGAATGTGCTTCCTTTGCCGTATTCACTGTCGAAATGAATCGTTCCGTTTAATAAATCTACATAGCGTCTTACAATGTTCAGGCCCAGACCGGTGCCTTGTATATGGCCGGCATTGCTGGCACGAAAGAAGCGATCAAACAAATGTCGCTGGTCATCTTCAGGAATGCCAATACCCTCATCCTGTACCGAAAAAGATATACTGCCACCTGCTTCCATGCATTGTATAAATATAGTCTTGCCGGCATCTGAGTATTTGCTGGCATTGGAAATAAGATTGAAGAGTATGTTTCGCAGAATGCGTGCATCACTGATGATGTTTTGAGCAGTAATGGCGCATTGAATATTCAGTAACTGTCCTTCCTTCAGCGTAGAATTGATTTCTTCCTTTATTTCACTCAGAAATTCTTCCAGCACTATAGTTTCATAGATTACTTCAATCTTTCCTTCTTCCAGTTTTCCAAGCGACAGAAAGTCATTTAGTATAGCGGTAAGGTGATTGACGGACGATTTGATACGGTTAACGTGTTTACTGATCTTGTCGGGTTCATTGCGCTCGTAGTATTGTTGTATGAGCGAAGCGGAGCTCATTACGGTGCTGAGCGGCGTGCGGAATTCATGCGAAGCAATGGATACAAATTTGGATTTCAACTCATTCAGCTCACGTTCTTTTTCGAGCGCTTTGCGTGCTTCTTCTTCCGCACGCTTGCGCTCGTTAACTTCTGCTTCGAGCTTGACAATGGTTTGGTTTAAAGCATCGGTGCGCATCTCTACCTTCTTCTCGAGTTCTGCTGCATATACGATCAGTTGTTCTTCGCTTCGCTTTAAAGCTTCTTCCGCTTTCTTGCGTTGCGAGATGTCGCTGATAAATGCCATGATCAGCAACTTGCCTTTCATTTTAGTATAGCTGAGGCTGATCTCAACCGGAACTTCCGAACCATCTTTCCGAAGTGCCGTTAAGTCGCGCCCAAAGCCCATGCGCCTCGGATGCGGGTCGCGGTTAAATGCATGCCGAAAACTCACGTGCCCTCCCCGATAACGCTCCGGCAGAAGATTCTCCAACGGCATGCCCTTGAGCTCTTCGCTGGTATATCCGAATATCTGCTCGGCTACAGGATTAGCGATCTTAATGATACCTTCTTCGTTGACCATAATGATCCCTTCCGACATGCTTTGAAATATTTCGCGGAAGGCATCATCCGAAACTTCAGGGTGGTTGGCTAGTGAAGTCATGTACCGCAATTTAAAAACTCTCCGGCTCATACCGAAACTTTTCCGGATATGATAAAAATCAGTTTCAGGGTTGACCGAAGTCGTTTAAAACCTGTGTTCAATCGCCTTTTTTCGTATTCTGAAAGAGCATTATCGTTTCCATCCTTATGTCAAATACGATTCTTTGTACAGTAGATTTCTCAGCGTCATCGAAAAGGGTACTGCAATGTGCGGCAAACCTGGCGAAAGACCTGCACGTGCATCTTACTATACTATATACATACCGGCTCATTGTAAACAAGAATGAAGAAGTGTTTCAAAGCAAGAAAAAGATTGAGGAGGAAGCTGCCCGCAATTTTGCATTGCTGGAAATAGAGATGCTTAACAACACCGGTATATCGTATGACTTCAAAACGGAGGTGGGTTTTGTAGGCGACCGTATCGAAGCGCATGCCCGCAAAACGCGTTTGGACTTTATAGTGATTGATAAAAACATGCGGGAGGAGAATAAAGAAACCTTTGATGACCTGGTAGGAAATACGCGGGTGCCCATGGTGATAGTTCCTTCATAAAAGCCTGTAGAGATTAGCATCAAATACAAAATGTGTATGAAAAGAATATTAGTGCCAACCGATTTTGAAAAGCCTGCCACCTGGGCCAGCGAGGCAG
>NZ_DAIQRQ010000110.1:0-5413 GCF_036786105.1 Ohtaekwangia sp. | reverse complement strand
AGAATATTAGTGCCAACCGATTTTGAAAAGCCTGCCACCTGGGCCAGCGAGGCAGCGGGCATACTTGCAAAGAAGATAAAAGCAGAAGTAATTCTGCTGCACATAGTAGAGCAGCCTACGGCAGAATCTTTTAATGCAGAAGGGCAGGTAGAGGGAAGCGAACTATGGGAAGATAAAATTTATATTCTGAAACTGATCGAGCGGGCAAAGCGGCAACTGAGTGCGGCAGCCGGTGCGTTGCAGGAAGATGGTGTTAAAGTAAAACAACAATTACGACTGGGAAACCCTTTTCATGGTATACGCCAGGTTATTACCGATTATGCAGTTGATCTTATCGTGATGGGCACTTCCGGTCATTCGCGCTTTGAAGAATTGTTGGTAGGGTCTACTACCGAGAAAGTTGTACGGTTCTCCAATTGTCCCGTACTCACTGTGCACAAGCCGTGGCCGGCAGGTAATAAACTTGAGAATATAGTATACGCCACTTCGCTCGTTGACAGTGAGCGGCAATTCTCGGAAGTGGTGAGAAAAACGCAGGAAATGTTTGGCGCAACGGTTCACCTGGTGAGAATAAACACACCGATGAATTTTCAGCCCGATCACAAGGTGCGGTTTTTAATGGAAGAGTTCGCACATAAGAATAAACTTCAGCGATATACCTTAAATGTGTTCAGTGATCTGAGTGAAGAAGACGGCATCAATCATTTTTCGAACATGATAAATGCAGACCTGATTGCAATGGCAACACACGGTCGCACCGGTTTTGCACATGTGTTAGCCGGCAGTATAGCAGAAGATGTAGTGAATCATGCAGCGCGCCCTGTTCTTACACAAGTGCTGAGCAAGGTATAGTGCAGAGCAGCCAGGTGCCGGTTCTTTTATAGTATTGTCAATAAGCATTATGCCGGTAAAAGCAGCGGAAGAAGTATTAGGCCGACTCGCCATCAAGGGGCTTACTGCCCAAGAGGCAGAGGCCTCGCGCGCACTTCATGGCAGCAATAAAACAGTAACCGAGTCGCGCACTTTCCTCCATGTTTTGCTCGACCTGTTTCGTGACCCCATGCTGTTGCTGCTCATCGTAGTAGCGGGTATATACTTTATCATGGGCAACTCGGGCGATGGCTTCTTTATGCTGGCCGCAATTGTTGTGGTTACGGGTATTTCACTGTATCAGGAATCAAGAACAAAAAGCGCATTGGCGATGCTGCAATCGCTTACTCAGCCCATGAGCACCGCTGTAAGAGATGGCGTGTTGACCAAAATCCCAAGGGAAGAGCTTGTTGTTGGCGATTATATACTGATAGAAGAAGGTGCCTCGATCCCGGCCGATGGAACGGTAATTCGGGCGCATGATTTTACTGTAAATGAATCTATACTTACAGGCGAGTCGCTCCCGGTAGAGAAGAATGCCGGTTCGGCAGCTAAACTATACCAGGGAACATCCGTGTCCAGCGGCTGGGCTATTGGCAAAGTAGAAGCCGTTGGTATACATACATCATTGGGAAAGATCGGTGAAAGTCTCAAAGCGATTGACGAAGAAGAAACTCCCTTGCAAAAGCAGATCCGCAGTTTTGTCCGGAAAATGGCCTGGATCGGTATCACTATATTTTTACTGGTTTGGGCTGTAAATTTTGTTCGTTCTTACAAGCTTCTTGAAAGTTTACTGCAAGCCCTTACCCTGGCCATGAGCGTATTGCCGGAAGAGATTCCGGTAGCGTTCACCACGTTTATGGCACTGGGCGCATGGCGGCTCATGAAGTTAGGAGTAATTGTAAAGAATATAGCTACCGTAGAAGCACTGGGCAGCGCTACGGTGATATGTACTGACAAGACAGGCACGCTCACGGAAAACCGGATGTCGCTGGCAAAAGTATATTCTCTCTCGTCCGGAAAAATTACAGCGCCAGGTGAGGCAGGTGAAGCCGGGAAAGATGTAATAGCATACGCCATGTGGGCGAGTGAGTCTATTCCATTCGATGCTATGGAAGTTGCGCTGCATGAAGCATACGACAAGATCAGCACAGGTACCGGCAGGCGCTCGTTCAGAATGATACATGAATATCCGCTGGAAGGACGGCCTCCGATGATGACGCATGCCTTTGAAAACACAGCGGGAGAAAGAATAATAGCCGCCAAAGGTGCTCCGGAAGCAATCATGAACGTATCGATACTTAACGATAGGGAAAGACAAAATATACGATCAGCGCTTCAAACACTTACAACTTCCGGATATCGTGTGTTAGGTGTTGCTATTTCTGATTTTAATGGGAGTATATTTCCCAGGAAGCAACAGCAGCTTCAGTTTGTCTTTAAGGGACTGGTTGCATTTTTTGATCCACCTAAAGCGAATATTCCACAGGTATTGGATTCGTTCTATAAAGCTGGTATGCAGGTAAAAATCATTACCGGCGATAACGCTGCTACAACAGCCACCATTGCTCGCGCTATAAAGTTTCGCGGATACGAAAAAGCGATAGAAGGTGAAGAGTTGTTACGACTTACCGATGAAGAGATGCGGCGGAAAGTAACTGAAGTGAACATCTTTACCCGTATGTTTCCGGAAGCAAAGCTTAAGATTGTTAACGCCTTGAAGGCGAATGGCCACATTGTTGCCATGACGGGCGATGGTGTAAATGACGCTCCGGCTTTGAAAGCAGCACACATCAGTATAGCCATGGGAAAGAGAGGCTCTGAGGCCGCGAAAAATATAGCATCGCTGGTACTTGTTCATGACGATCTGCAGCGAATGGTAGATGCTGTTGGTATAGGGAGGCGAATATATGCCAATCTGAAAAAAGCTATACAATACATCATATCTATCCATATTCCAATTGTATTGATGGTGTTTCTGCCATTGGCTTTGGGATGGATTTACCCGGTAGTATTTACACCTGTACATGTTATTATGCTGGAGTTGATTATGGGGCCAACATGCTCGATCGTATACGAACACGAGCCTATTGAGCAAAATGCAATGAATCAAAAACCACGACCTGCAAGTGTTACTTTTTTCAATGCGCGTGAACTGGGCGTAAGCATTGCGCAGGGTATCGTTATTACCCTGGCGCTAATAGCGATATATTTTTATGCAGTATATATGTACGGTTCAGCATTGCAGACACGTACCATGGTCTTTACAAGTCTTATACTCTGCAATATATTTCTTACGCTCGTAAATCGCTCGTTTCATTACTCGATTTTTATGACACTCCGGTATCGAAACAATTTTTTAATATTCATACTGATTCTGAACATTGCGCTGCTTGCCCTTTTACTTTTTGTAACACCAGTAACAAGTTTCTTTTTACTAAAGACACTGTCGCCCTTGCAGTGGTTAATATGTCTTGGTGTAAGCTTTGTCAGCGTGATTTGGATTGAATTTTGGAAAATGTGGAGTATAAAATTCACACGCTGATTACCCCGGTTAGTCCCATTCGTTATCTCTGCAATTTGAGTTCAGCTTTGTATTTTTCAAACCGAAAAAGTTAAACGCAAACGGCATGAAGAAACCCTGGGATGACCTTCTTAAAAAATTGCAACAGTACTATCAGCGCTATGGACATGTAAACGTTTCTGAAGCATGGGAGCCAGATCCAACGCTTGCGCAATGGGTCGAAAATTTACGCGCCACTGGCAAGAAGTTACCCGGTGAGCTGCGACAGGAGTTGGTGAAGCTGAACTTTGATTTCAATCCTGCAAAGTTAACCTGGGACATGATGTATGACAGGCTGTTGCTTTATTGGCAAAAGTACGGTCATACCTATGTTCCTTTCGAAGGCAAGCTGGAGGTTCTCGCCAAGTGGACACATGATCAGCGAATAAGTCGGCACCAATTGGCAGCCGGGCAAATTAAAAAACTAAACGAAATACATTTTGACTGGGAGCATAAAACCAAACATCGAAATTTCTGGGACGTCAGGTTTCAGGAATTAAAAAAATTCAAGGAGACGTATGGTCATACCAAGGTAGTGGCCACTGATAAACAGTACCGACAACTTTCCACATGGGTGCACAACCTGAGGGCCAGGCACAGCAGGTTAACGCCAGAACAAAAGGAGAAACTTGACCAGCTTGGTTTTTTATGGCAAGAGGATTTAGCCGCGCTTAAGGAAGGAAAATGGACACTTCGATATGAACAACTGAAACTTTTCAAGAAGCGCTTTGGGCATTGTAACGTTCCCATTAAATGGAGCGAAAACAAAGCACTCGCCACGTGGGTTTCCGAACAACGTCTCCGCCAAAAACGTAGTCCTTTACCACCTGATCGGAAACAACTGCTTGATAAGATTGGCTTTTCATGGTCTGAAGATCTGGAAAAACAATATGATCAGAACTGGGAAGTTATGTGCAAAAGACTTCGCCAGTATAAATCCAGGTATGGTCACTTACGTGTTGCCGCGGCCGATGATTCTGAGTTAAGAAGCTGGGTTCTCAACCAGCGGGTGATGTTTAAGAAAGGTTATCTCCCGGAAGACAAGCAAAAGAAACTCGAATCCATTGGATTTGTTTTAAGTGCAGTGCATGAAGTAGAATGGGAGAAACAATTCAACAAGCTTAAGGCGTTCAAAAAAATAAATGGAACGTTGCAAGTGCCGAGGAAAAACGCCGGCATTTACAAAGGATTAGCAGAATGGCAAGTGTTGCAGCGACAGAACAGGGCCAAAGGAATTCTGGCTAAACGGCGGATAAAACAATTAAATACTATTGGTTTTGATTGGACCATTATCAAACCGGCAGAAGTATGGATGGAGCAATATCGCGCATTAATCGCTTTCGGAAAGAAATTCAAACACTTTCGTGTTCCCAAAAAAGGTCGTTATCAAACATTATCCCGGTGGATAGACCGTCAACGGGAAAATTTCAGAAAGGGCGATCTTACGAAAGCACGCCAGCAACTATTAACTAAGATCGGATTGGATCTTTCCATTAGTCACCAGAACACGTGGATTGAAAAATTCCAGGAGCTTGTAACTTTTAAAAAGAAATTCAGGCATTTTCAAGTACCAATGACGGTGGAAGAATATAAACCCCTTTACAACTGGATGAGACATCAACGGGAGGCCTATCACACGGGTACGATGTCGAAGGATCGATACGACCTCCTCAATGGTATTGGATTCAATTGGAACCCACCAACAGGTCGCCGGAAAATGAAAAAATAAAGTATATGTCTGGCTGAAATAGTTATATACTTCCGGCGATTGATATATAGCCAATCATTTACTAAAACGTTCAATATGTTTCATTACGCCATTGCCCGAATATAGTATAGGAAAACAGGGCACCGAATAGGGCACAGTTCTATTGAAGAAGATGGTGTGAATGGATTGAAGAAGAAATAAAAAACCCTTTACATCATACGATATAAAGGGTTTTACCGACAATTGATTGTCACAATGTCGGGGTGAGATGA
>NZ_DAIQRQ010000060.1:28387-32816 GCF_036786105.1 Ohtaekwangia sp. | reverse complement strand
GCTTCTGGCTGCAGGCCGCTGGGCTTGGAGACAACAGGATTAAGGATATACTAAATATATACGTTGGCATAGGTATGGGTATAAAGAGCACAGGCTGTCGTAAACGACAGCCTGTTTTGCTATATATACTTTGTGAAATTTGTGCCACTGGATTTTTATCCCAGCAGCCAGAGGCCTGAAGCCAGCAGCATGTCTCTCATAACTCGCAACTGGCAACTCGCAGCTATACTTTTTCCAGCGCCTGCGCCAGGTCTGCCAGCAAGTCTTCAGCGTCTTCTACGCCTATACTTAGCCGGATCAGCGAGTCTACCAGGCCGCTCTTCAGGCGTTCTTCTTTCGGTATGCTGGCATGTGTCATGGAAGCCGGATGGTTAATGAGTGATTCAACACCGCCGAGTGACTCTGCCAATGAAAAGAGCTCTACACTCTCCATCAGCTTTGTTGCTTTCGCGAGATTGTCGTCTTTCAGGGTAAAGGAAAGCATGCCACCAAAATCTTTCATTTGTTTTTTGGCGATAGCATGGTTGGGGTGATCGGTAAACCCGGGCCAATATACTTTGCCGATCTTGGGATGGTTCTTTAAAAACTCCGCTATTTTTTTACCATTGATGCAATGACGCTCCATGCGCAGGTGCAGTGTTTTTATACCGCGCAACACGAGGAACGAATCCTGTGGTCCCGGCACAGCACCGCATGAGTTCATAATGAAGTGAAGCTCCTGGTATAGCTTTTCATCATTTACGATCAAAGCTCCCATCACCACGTCGGAGTGGCCACCTAAATATTTGGTTACCGAATGCATCACTATATCTGCACCCATATCAAGCGGGTTTTGCAGGTATGGAGAAGCAAATGTGTTATCTACCGCTACCAGAATGTTTTTCTTCTTCGCGATGGCTACACAGGCTTCAATGTCTACAATGTTCATCAGTGGGTTCGTTGGAGTCTCAACCCAGAGTAACTTTGTCTTGTCATTCAGCACCGTGTTTATATTCGCCGTATCCGTCAGGTCAATGAAATGGAATTTGATTCCATACTTTTCAAATACCCGTTTGAACATCCGGTATGATCCGCCATACAAGTCGTGACTGGTGATTACTTCATCGCCCGGGTTCAGCAATTTGATAACAGCATCGGTAGCTCCCATACCAGACGAAAAGCAGATGGCATACTTCCCGTTCTCCAGTGCAGCCAGGCTTTTCTGCAGCGAGTTACGGGTAGGATTGGCGCCACGTGCATACGCATAGCCTTTATGTTGGGCAGGCGAATCCTGCACATACGTGGATGTCTGAAAGATCGGAGTCATGATGGCCCCGGTTGAAGGATCAGGCTCTACGCCCGCGTGTACTGCTTTCGTTCCAAATTTCATGATCAGTTAACCGTTATTATTCTGGTTGCGTGTAAATATAGGATAGCTGATCATGATAACGAAGTCTCCGGCAAATGTGAGTCGTTATCGGTTACAGGTTAACCGTTAATAGACTTATGATCTATGCTCCCAAAGGTTGCCCGAGAATAACACAGACCATAGTGCTCTGTATTTCTTTGTGAAACTTCGTGCCTCCTTTGAGAGACTTTGTGTAACGGGATTTATTCGCGAATAATAGCCCATCGCTATTTTAAACATCGAACAAGAAATATCGAGCAACGAATGTTGAAGTAGGAGCTTTACCAATTTTCCACGCTTATCCCAGAAGCCTGCCGCTACTCAAGCGCGTTTTTTCCAATACTCACGGATAACTTCTTTCCAGTCGTCTCCGCTTTTCAGGTAAAGGATTGTATTGATGAGCATGGTATCTTCCGCAGAAAGCGATTGGTGTGCTACAGATTGCAGAATGATGTCGTATAGTTTTTTACGCACGGTAGTTCCCTCTTTTTCAGCAAGTGCTTTAATGGATTCAAGAATACTGCTGTTTGATATTTCGGATACTACGTGCGCAGGGGCGGCTTGGGCAGCTACCGGTGCTTGTTCGGTTGCAGATGCAGGAGTCACTTCCGGAGCAACGGGCGCTGATGTTGGTGCTGCAGGCGGTGGCGTTTCAATCTGATCGCTGAGCTTTGCCGGCGATACCAGGGTAGCGGCCTGTTGTTTTAAGAAATCATCGAGGTCCTTTAATGTATTCTTTTTCTTGCTCATGCGAGGTAATTCAGAATGGCTTGTGCTACCGGCTGGTATTCTTTTTCAGCATGGAGTGTACTGAAATTTACAAAAAGATTTTTCTGCGGTACGACTACCGGTAAAATAATCGCATCGAGGTTCTTCAGATTCTCGCGAACCGTAAATACATTGGTTGAACTGTGAATACGGTTTGGAAGTATAATGATCTTTAATTTCGGATTGAGTTCGCGCGCAGGCGAAAGGTCGGTTACGGTCTGATACGTTACAAGCAGATCGTTTTGCGTAAGGCTGGTGGGTACAACAACGGCATCGCTCACCAGGCAAAGTTTCTTTATACCTTCATCGGTGGTTTTACCGGCACTGTCTACAATAACATAGTCGTGTTTTTTACTTTCCTTTATCTGTAGCAGTTCATCGGCTACCTGGTGATCCTGCGATCCGAATATTTCAAAGTTTGCACCGCCATCTTTAACCTTGAACAGCTCCATCTTGCGAAGGGTATTCAGCGTATAGTTTGTATCGGTCTCCACCAGTAAAACACGCTTGCCCAGTTTGTAAAGGGTAGTAGCCAGGTTGATCGCGTTGGTAGTTTTGCCCGTGCCGCCTTTGCGGCTGATAAAGGAGATAATTTTGGACATGCCTAAAAATAATAAACCCGGACGGTTTTAGAAATCATCCGGGTTAATTCAGGTGCCTCGTGTATTAAATACTTCTGTTTATATCGAATTTCTCCAGGTAATCGGCCACTCTGCGCACTACGCTTCCGCCCAAAGCACCATCTACCACGCGGTGATCGTACGAGTGTGACAGGAACATTTTATGACGGATCGCAATCACATCGCCATAAGGCATTTCCATCACCGCCGGTTTCTTCTGAATAGCGCCCAGTGCAATGATACCCACCTGTGGTTGCAGGATGATGGGTGTACCCATTACGTTGCCAAACGACCCGACATTGGAGATGGTAAATGTACCGCCTGTCAGCTCATCGGGCTTCAATTTGTTTTCGCGTGCACGTCTGGCCAGGTCATTCACAATTTTAGCAAGTCCGGCCAGGCTATATTGATCTGCGTTCTTGATCACCGGCACAATCAGGTTTCCGCTGGGCAGTGCCACCGCCATACCGATATTGATATCTTTTTTCCGGATGATCTTGTCGCCATCTACCTGCACGTTAATCATCGGAAAATCTTTGATCGCCAGCACTACCGCTTCAATGAAAAGTGGCGTAAAGGTGAGCACATCGCCATCGCGTTTCTGAAACTCGTTCTTTACCCGACCACGCCACTGTACGATGTTGGTAACATCGGCTTCCACAAAAGAGGTTACGTGTGGAGCAATGCGCTTGGAGTCTACCATGCGCTCGGCAATCATCTTGCGCATGCGATCCATCTCGATGATCTCATCGCCAGCACTGATCGAAGCCTGTACTTTGGGTGCCGATGCCGCTGTAGTTTGTACAGCGTGCTTCACCGGTTGCACCGTTGCTCCTACTTTACGGTTCTGAACGTAATCGAGTATATCTTTTTTGGTAACGCGTCCTTCCACGCCACTACCGGATATAGTTTCAAGTTCGGCCACCGGTATATTTTCTTCGCGGGCAATGTTCTTTACCAGCGGAGAATAGAAACGGGAGCTTGATTTAAAATCGGCAGTATGTGTAGTTCCATTGGTGTGTACTGCAACGGCTGCCTCTTCTTTCACGGCTACTGCGGGAGCTTTCTTGCCATCTGCAGGAGCAACAGAAGATTTACCTTCTGCAACATCGGTAGTAATGATGGCGATGGGTGCACCTACTTTTACTATATCGCCCTCTTTGGCCAGAATTTCTTTCAGCACACCGGCATAGGTTGAAGGCACTTCGGTATCTACCTTATCGGTAGCCACTTCCAGTACAGATTCGTCCTGCTCGATCTTGTCACCGGGTTTCTTCAACCACGTGAGGATCGTAGCTTCAAATATACTTTCGCCCATTTTAGGCATGATCAGTTCCACCTGCGCCATGTTTCAATCGGTTGTTTTGGAGTCAGCAAGTTAACGAGGATTTCCCGTTAGATCAAAACCCGCAACAAGCAAGAAAATTCTATTTTGCGAGAATAAATAAAATTGAAATAAAAGATAAGAGTATACTACCGAAACTTAGCGGGATAAGGAGTAAACGAACGGTTGGTTCATCCCTTATCAGAATTTTTCTTCTGATTCCTGGATGCTTTTACACGCCTTACAAATTCCTCATGCGATATCAATTTGCCGGTCTTTAAACGCTCGTTGATATCTTCTTCAGAAAATTTAGTGATTGGCTGTTTCATG
>NZ_DAIQRQ010000060.1:22137-28287 GCF_036786105.1 Ohtaekwangia sp. | reverse complement strand
CTTTAAACGCTCGTTGATATCTTCTTCAGAAAATTTAGTGATTGGCTGTTTCATGACGTTCAAATGTAAAGTACACTCATTCAAAAATTACATAATCCCATTGATCAACATTCATTCAATGAAATACTCTGAATCGCAACGAGTATCATAGAATGCCAAAATATAAAATAGCATTTGTCGTTACCTTGTAAAATAGTTTCGTTTGTGAACTCAGCACAAAACCTCGAACGTCCTTATTAGCATATTGAACTTCTCCTATAAATGGATATTTTTGAAGGATATCCAGAAAATCAAATAATCTTCGTGTAAACTTTCGCTCAGATTGTTCACCCCATTTTTGAGAAAGATATTCTTGAATAATTTGGAATTGGAGAGTGGCTTTTTTATTCCAGATTATTTCTCTAACCACTTTTTATTTCTTTTTCTCATTTCATCATGGCTAACGTGCTCCTCAGGATGGTCATGAATATCCTGCTCGGCTTCGAGTATATTCTGCTTTTGCAACGGAGTAAGACTTTCCCAGATTTTTCCTTGCTGTTGTTCTTTTCTCGTTTCTAAAAACTCATAGATCGATTCAAGCAATGCCTCATCGTCAATGCTATCAATTATTCCATGAAGATTTTCTTTTACAGAATTCATGTTTAAAAATACATAATTACTTCGGCAAACTCAAACGAATCAAGTTCAACACCGCAAGCGATGCCATCTTTATATTCAACAACCTTTCTTTTGATAGCTGCAGTTTACGAGTTACGGTTTGGTGTTTGTCAGAATAGGCAATCCATACCGTGCCCACGGGTTTCTCCGGTGTTGCTCCGCCCGGCCCTGCTATACCGCTGGTGGCTACACCTATATCTGTATTAAATTTAGCACGCACCAGGTTTGCCATTTCGCGAATCGTCTCTTCACTTACCGCACCGTATTGCTCCAGCGTTTCCGGCTTCACGCCCAGCTGTCGCATTTTAATGGCATAGTCGTAAGGAATTATACTTCCCAGGAAATATGAAGAGCTTCCCGGCACACTGGTGATCATATGCGACAGATATCCGCCGGTACAACTTTCTGCTACAGACAGGGTAAGCTTTTTCTCCATCAGTGTTCTGCCAAGCACTACTTCCAGCGGGTCTTCCCCATATCCGTAAATAAACTGCCCGACACGTTCTTTCAATTTTTCAATAAGCGCATCGGTTTCTTTCGCCAGGGCCTCCGTTGTATTTCCTATACTGGTGAGGCGCAACTTTACTTCACCTAAACTGGGCAGGTAAGCAAGCTTGATATGTGATGGTAAGGCATTTTCCCAATCGGCAATCTTCTCTGCCAGAAACGATTCACCTATACCTACCGTGCGAATAACCTTGTGATGTATAGCCGGTGTTTGAAATGTTTTCTTGAGCCTGGGTATAACCAGGTCGGTCATCATGCGCTTCATCTCATGCGGCACTCCGGGCATCGACATAAACACTTTTCCGTTGCGTTCAAACCACATGCCCGGTGCTGTGCCGAGTATATTTGTGATCTTCTCACAACACACCGGCAGCGCTGCCTGCTGGCGGTTTATCTCGGTAAGCTCGCGGCCGCGGCTGGTAAAAAACTCCGTTACTTCGGCCAGCGCCTCTTCATGTATCTTTAGTTCGCAATTAAAATATTTGGCCAGGCAAGGTTTGGTAAGATCATCGTTTGTGGGGCCTAGTCCACCGGTAATCAATATTATATCGGCACGTTTCTCTGCTTCTGCCAAGGCTGTTAGTATCTCCTGTTCCTGATCACCTACCGTTGTTTTCCTAATCACTTTAATACCTGCATTGCTAAGCTCAACACTCATCCATTGCGAATTGGTATCAACGATCTGTCCGTAAAGAATCTCATCTCCTATCGTCAGGAGCTCTGCCAGAATTGTCTTCATAGATTACTTGCAAAAATTTTATACGCCTTCCAACGTTCTGCAAAGGAAACCAGTCTTACCTAATAAACAAACAATCCCATGAATACCATCCCTGTAAAAATTACCCACCGGGTCCGGATGCTCCTGCTCGCAGCCATGGTTATGATCCTCTACTCGTGTGATGTATTGGAAAATGATCCATCCCCTTCTGATACCAACGTTGATATCAGCGATCAGAAGGTATATGTACTGCCCAACGGCTCGGCCTATATCGATTTGTACTCGAAAGTAAAAACACTCGGCACCGTACGATTGAACGTTTCCGGTCAGCCGCGTCATGGAAACCTAACCGAGCTCAGCGATGGATTTCTCCAATATTCACCCGACCATACCTTTAAGACCGGTTCAGATGCTATTGCCTTCTCCATTTACTCAACAGCAAACGAGTTTATCAGACTCGACAGCATTGTAATCATTGTAGAAAACGACACTACACAATTACCGTGTGGCTACTATCCACGTAACGACTCTGTTTTCAACGTGACGGGTGCCGTAAATATTCCCGTGCTGCGGAACGACATTCTGTGTGGCGATTCATCGTCTCTTGTGTTGGAAGTTTATAAACCTGCTGTTGGCTTCCCTCCGTATTACGGAACAGCCACTGTAACCGGCAATACGATTCAGTACACACCCAACGGTTCTTTCTCCGGCACAGACAAGATTATCTATAAAGTATATTCTTCCACCGATACTACCAAAGTTGGTTTTGGCGTAGTATATATATCCAAAGAAAAACCCTGCACGGTGCAACTGAATAGCGACCTGTTCAATATTCCGACAGATACTACTGCAGCTGATTCCATTCGCCTGTATGTATTCCGTAACGATGTGCTCTGCCAGGACACTGCATACTATACCTTCTCTATCTCCAAAGCCCCGGTATATGGAAAGGCTACCATGCAAAGCGGATCGCGAATCGATTATAAAGTTACCGATAGCATTCCGCGCCCTTATACCGACAGCCTTCGCTACAAGGTATGCTATGGAGCGCAGTGCAAAGAAGCAGGTGTGCGAATAAACGTGCATTGATCCAGATGAACAACTAAAAAACAACCCATACCCGGTCTTCACTTCACGGTGAAGACCAAAACCTGTTTATGCAGTATCAACACTTGCTGGAACGCTGTAAAAAGAAAGATGCATCCGCACAGCGGATTTTGTACGACCTGTTCAAGGCGCGACTCATGGGATTATGCAGACGCTATGCCAAAAGCCGGGAAGATGCGAAGGATATGTTGCAGGAAACCTTCATCAAGATCTTCTCGAAGATAGAGCAGGTAACAGACTCCGCGAAACTGGAGAGCTGGATGAAGTCGGTTGCTGTGCGCACAGCAATAGATCACTATCATAAGAGTAGGAAAGCAGATCAATCGCTCTATACTTCTACCGACTATGATATAGCAGGTATAGATACAGAAGATATACTGGCCCATTTATCGGATGAATTTCTGATCACTATAATCAACGAGCTTCCTTCGGGTTGCCGGATGATCTTCAACTTGTTTGAAGTAGAAGGATACAGTCATACCGAGATCGCTGCGCTGCTGAACATAACCGAAGGAACATCGCGTTCGCAGCTTCACCATGCCAAGTATTTGCTCAAGGAAAAGTTAAACCGGATTGGAATTAAGCGCTATGAAAAGCTTGCCTGAAAAAGATTTTTGGAACAACATTAAAACCCGGCTCCATAATTACACCGAAGACCCGGGCGATGATTGGGATGATCTGGATGCCATCCTGTCGCTGTCGCGTTACGACTCGCGCAAGTGGCTTACCTTTGGAGGCGATGTTGTGTCTGCGATTTTACTGATCGGGTTGTTTTTATTCTTCACTCCGGGAAGTATACCGAATCAGGTAGTAGCCGACACCCCGGCTCCTATTCAAAATACCAACAAACAGCAGGATAAAATTTCCGTAAAACCAAATCATTCAAAATCGAATGAAGGCTCAGCACTATATGAATCCGGCGGTATTGATCATTCGAATAAATCGCAGAAATCTTCAACTACCATTACGGCTCAAAATGAACCATCCGGAGTCGATCAATCATCGCTCAACAATCATCAACAGCGTCATCCGGCAAAGCGTAACAAGGGGCTAGGCAACTCAATGAATCTTGCGCGGAAAGGTAAAGAACCTATATCCTCCTATTCGACTAAGACGAATACTTCCGTCCAGCCAATCGATAGAATAGATGAAAGTGGTATATCTCTGAACACAACCGGTAATTCCACATCAAATTCCAGCACATCAATTACTTCTGAAAGTAACATTGATGGCAATACCATCAACGAGGATAACGCAGTGAAAATCGTAAGCAACGCAGCAACCAACTCAACAGAAAGCGACATCAATAACAAAACTACCGCTCCAACCGGTAATGCTATTACCGTTGAGAAAATCAAGACAGATTCTTCTCTTATGACAACAACAAAAAAGAAAGACAACCTAACAACCAGGCCCGGAGAAGACCTGCGCAAAAAAAGCTATTCCAAAAAATTCAGACCGGCAGTATATATAACAGTATCACCAACGCTTGCTTATCAAAAAGTTACTCCCAAAGGCAACGACCAGGTTAATGTTACCGGACTTAAACCAGATGGTATATTTTCGATGAACAGGGCAGGTTTCTCATTCGATGCCGGCTTCCAGTTGCCTGTGCGTCATAAACTGGAATGGTATATAGGAGCCTCCTATTACCAGCAGCAGGAAACGATCACGTATCTATACAGTGCCGGCAAAGTGAATACCATTAAAAAAGATGACCCCATGCATTACACACTGAAGCCCGGCACAACGCAAAAAGAATTTTCGTACGCCATGCAAAATGCCGGAATAGCAACGGGTATATTTTATCACCTGAAAACCGATCGGTTGATGCACAAGTTTGGCGCAGGGATTCAATACCAGCAGGGATTCAAACAATCCGCAGAAGGCAACAGCTACCGGAATGCACATTCGAGTTACTTTAATTACCAGTTGCTCTATCGCCTGGAGCTTACAGTAACCAACCGGGTAAATATATACCTGCAGCCGGGATTCACGCATGCAATTCGCGTAAAAGAAAAGCTGAACGAGCCTTTCACATTGAAGCCCTATCATGCAGCGATCGGCATGGGAATGGTCTATCGGTTCTGATTAGCAGATGTGGGACATAAAGAGTATTTTTAGTGAACTGCATGCCACTATGAAATTCTCCGCTTCCGACTGGCAGAAGGAAATATACCTGAATGGTTTTGCCGGTATACGGCCCAAAATAAACGTTGATCCTGTTGCACTCGAGCAAGCC
Source organism: Ohtaekwangia sp. (assembly GCF_036786105.1). Taxonomy (NCBI): domain Bacteria; kingdom Pseudomonadati; phylum Bacteroidota; class Cytophagia; order Cytophagales; family Fulvivirgaceae; genus Ohtaekwangia; species Ohtaekwangia sp. The sequence continues at coordinate 23,056 of NZ_DAIQRQ010000060.1, read as the reverse complement.
GCCAAACGGCACATGAGCCGGAAGGCGTATGCCTATATCGCAGGCGGCGCAGGCATGGAAAGCACTCTGCAAAACAACCGGCAGGCGTTCGCTAACTATAGCATTGTGCCACGCATGCTCTGCAATGTAAGCGAGCGCGATACCTCCATCACATTATTCGGCCATAAACTTCCTTCACCCTTTCTGCTATCGCCTGTTGGTGTATTGGAGATGGTGCACCGCGATGCCGATATAGCCGTAGCAAAAGCTGCAGCATCGTTAGGTATACCATATATATTTTCCAATCAGGCAAGCAAGCCTATGGAGCAATGCGCGGCCGTGATGAACAATAGTCCGCGGTGGTTTCAGTTATACTGGAGCAAATCGCGCGAACTGGTTGCGAGCTTTGTGCAACGTGCTGAACATTGCGGATGCAGTGCTATTGTTGTTACACTCGATACAACGTTGCTCGGCTGGCGCACACGCGACCTGGAGCTTGCCTATCTTCCTTTTCTTGAAGGTAAAGGTATAGCGCAGTATACATCCGACCCGGTGTTTCAAAAGATGCTGGATGAACCAGAAGATCGCGTGCCGGTAAACAGAAAGATAACATTTCAAAGTATAGCGGGTCTTGTTAAAATGGTGAACAACTATCCCGGCAGCGGCTTCATTCAAAAATTAAGATCCGGCAGGCCCGTCCAAGCCGTTCAGAAATTTACTGCTACCTATTCAAATCCTGCTACCGCATGGAGCGATCTCTCCTTTCTGCGGAAGCATACTAAACTTCCTATTCTCTTAAAAGGCATTCTTCACCCCGATGATGCTCGCAAAGCTATAGATCATGGTATGGATGGCATAATCATCTCCAACCACGGAGGCCGGCAAGTAGATGGTGCCATTGCTACGTTGGATGCACTACCGGCTGTAGCAGAGGTTGTTC
>NZ_DAIQRQ010000060.1:0-22037 GCF_036786105.1 Ohtaekwangia sp. | reverse complement strand
GTAGATGGTGCCATTGCTACGTTGGATGCACTACCGGCTGTAGCAGAGGTTGTTCGTAAACAAATCCCCATCTTGCTGGACAGCGGTATTCGCGGAGGAGCCGATGCATTCAAAGCGCTGGCACTCGGCGCAACGGCAATCTGCATCGGCCGGCCGTATGTGTATGGGCTTGCTATTGCCGGTGAGCATGGTGTTTATACGGTGCTTCGCAATTTTATGGCAGACTTTGAATTAACGATGGGCCTTGCAGGCTGTAAAGATGTAACCGAAATTACTGCAGAACGACTGCAACGTCATTGACAAACCGATGCGGTGAATGAGCGGATAAAACTGTTGGATGTTCATGCTTGGCCTTGGACTTTTCTTTACCTTTCACGCGAAATTTTTTAACAACGTATGAAACGATTTTTATCTGGAATCTTAACAGCATGTGTATTGACGGCCTGCACTACGGCACAACTTAACCAGGCCATGACGGAAGTAAACAAGGCACTCAACACCGAAACACCTTTAACCACGGCCGAAGTAGGCGAAGGATTGAAAGAAGCGCTCATCAATGGTATATCCAACGGATCGGATCTCGCTTCTGCCGTAGATGGCTATTTTAAAAATCCCAGGATCAAAATTCCTTTTCCACCCGATGTAAAAAAAGTAGAAGATAAACTTCGCCAGATTGGCCTGGGCAGCGAGGTGGATAAATTTGTAATGACTTTGAACCGCGGCGCAGAAGATGCTGCTAAAGAAGCCAAGCCTATCTTTATCAACGCTATTAAACAAATGACGATACAGGATGCCTGGGGAATTTTGCGCGGCTCAGAAAATGCGGCCACCGAATACCTCAAGCGCACGACAACCGCACAATTGCGCGAGAAATTTCAACCCGTAATTGCGAACTCGCTGAACAAAGTAAATGCAACCAAATACTATAGCGATATTGTTACACAGTATAACCGTATACCGCTGGTAGAAAAAGTTAATCCTGACCTGAACGACTATGCTACCACCAAAGCGATGGACGGTTTGTTTTTACTCATAGCTGATGAAGAAAAGAAAATCCGTCAGGATCCTGTTGCCCGCACTACCGAGCTGCTGAAGAAAGTGTTCGGCTCGCAGCAATAGCATATTATTTCCAGACTATATTTTAAGAGACCACTTAAACAACCAGCGTTATGTCACTTTTCGAAAAGCATAAGCCCGTCATCAACAATGCTATTAAAGCGTTGCACGACCGCGTATTTTTTGCACAATATCCGGAGAACCCTGCGCCCGCTATATATGGCGAAACAGCTGATGCCGATGCGCAGGCAAAATTCAAATCAGGGCTCGGGAAAAAATTTGAAGAGCTCAAACAATCCAGCCCCGAAGACTGGATCGGTCAGGAGGAATCACCTTACCTGCAAGAGCCTCTTAAAATTTCGTATCCTTCATTCTCTGCACAAACTTTGGTGGAGCGTGCGGGCAAAGCTTTTCATACATGGCGCAAAATACCGGTTGACGATCGTGCCGGTATATTGGTTGAAACGCTGGAACGAATCAAAGGAAGATTCTTCGAAATTGCCTACGCTACCATGCATACCACCGGGCAAGGCTATATGATGGCCTTCCAGGCATCCGGACCACATGCTGCCGATCGTGCACTGGAAGCGATCGCAGCCGGCTATGAAGAGCTGCAACGATTCCCCTCAAAAACCGTCTGGGATAAACCGATGGGAAAATTCAATATTCAGCTTAACAAAGAATGGCGTGCCGTGCCAAAAGGTATATCTGTAGTGATCGGATGCTCCACCTTCCCTACGTGGAATTCTGTGACAGGTATATATGGCAGCCTTATTACCGGCAACAGTGTTATTGTGAAGCCTCATCCCGGTGCTATATTACCCATAGCGATTGTGGTGGCTGAAATACAAAAAGTTTTAGCGGAGAATAATCTCGATACCAACATCTGCCAACTGGCAGTGGATACGGTTGATAAACCGCTTGCAAAAACACTGGCAGAAAGTCCGGATGTAAAGTTGATCGATTTTACTGGTAATTCTGTTTTTGGAAGTTACCTCGAAAGTCTGCCCGGTAAAACTGTATTTACCGAAAAGACAGGTGTAAACTCGGTTATACTTGATTCAGCAGATGACATTGATAAAGTTGCTGCAAACCTCGCATTTTCCGTTGCTTTATATAGTGGCCAGATGTGTACGGCACCGCAAAACTTTTATATACCGGAGAGCGGCATTAAAACTCCAAATGGTATAATAACATTCGATGCCTTCGCGCAAAAATTGGCTGACAATATCAATGGTATTGTGGATAATCCGAAGGCCGGGCCTTTCGTATTGGGTGCCGTGCAAAGTAAAGTCACTTGTGAGCGCGTTACCAACGCTGAAAAATTACCTGGCAAAGTATGGCTAAAGTCGCGCACGTTCGAGAACCCCATGTTTAAGAATGCACGCGTAGCAACACCAGTACTTGTTGAAGTAGATGCTACCGGCAAAGATATATTCAGCAAAGAATTATTCGGGCCAATTGCTTTATTGATCAAGACAAAAAATACGGATCAAAGTATAGCACTGGCACAGGAGATGGCGTTGCATCACGGTGCTATATCGTGTGGCGCTTATACAACTGATCCGGCAGTAAAGGAAAAGATTGCCGATGAGATGGCACTGGCGGCAACGCCCGTTTCATTCAACCTCATTGGCGGTATATATATGAATCAGCATGCCGCGTTTTCAGATTTCCACGTAACGGGTGGTAATCCGGCAGGCAATGCATCGTTTACCAATCCGGAATATGTAACCAGACGCTTTACATGGGTTGGACACCGTGAGCCTGTAAAAGCGGAGTGATATACAGCCCGTGGATCATTCCAGCCACACCGATTTTATTTTCCAGATGTGAATCTGGGCGTTGGCATCACCGCCTTCGGCAAATTGTTTAAAAGTATATTCGGAAGAAGTCGGAAAAATCTGGTCGGTAATAACCTGTTCTCCATCGTTGATATATACTTCAACGATGGAGTTATCGACAAAAACATGCAGCTTCAATTTGCCCTGCTGCAGCTTTATTGGAACTCGCTCTATGCTTGAAAACCCTGAATGGAAAGCAACGTCCCCTGATTTCGTTCTGTCGAAATACACTTCGTCTTTCTTATAGTCATAGCCTATAACAGTTTCTTCATTTTTGCCGGTTATCAGTTTAAAGCCTGCAACGGAAATTTTGCTTTTAGCATTCACCGTAAGCTCATATTCTACTTCGAAAGATTTTTCAGGAAAAATCCTGCCAAGCTGATCTACACCAATACTATCAGAACGCAACGTCAACAGCTCCCTTACCGGGTGCTGCACGATGCGATAGCCCTTCGCTGTTTTCTTAAGATATAGCTCGCGTGGCAATGTCATCGCACTTCGCCACGGGTGTGTGGGTATACTTTGACCATACGCCCAATTGTTGGCCCAGCCCAACAGAATGGTGCGTCCATCCTGTTTCGGAATATTATTAAAAGTAACCGCTGCGTAGAAATCCTTTCCATACTCCAGGTATAGCGGATATTGTTTAGGATTATCGGCTGTAAATTTCTTTCCATCAAATTCACCCGTAAAGTATTGCATGCCTACATACGCGGGCCCTTGCGGATGCGAGTTTGAAACCAGCAGCACCCATTTTTTCTTTGACGGATTTTCAAGCAGCGGTACCTCCACCAGATCAGGGCACTCCCATATCTTGGCAGTATCGCCCAGCGGGCCAAACTCACTAAGTAGTGTCCAGCTTTTCAGGTCTTTCGATTCATAGAACTGCACTTTGAATTTGTCCGGCACCACTATACTCGCTACCCATTTACTTTCCGGCTTATACCAGAACACTTTCGGGTCGCGAAAGTCTTTCAGATTTTTATCAAGCACCGGATTATTCTCATATCGCGTAAAGGTCCGCCCATTGTCTTTACTGTAGGCTATACTTTGATGTTGTCTGAGCTGTTGATTATTGCGATGTACATGCGATGTATACATCGCTACGATACCGCCTTCACCTCCGGTAAAAAAACCGCTGGTATTGGCGCTATCTACTACAGCACTGCCTGAAAAGATCATCGTACTATCGCCTGATGCTTTATCGGTATATTCCCGTATGGCAACCGGGAGGTGTTCCCAATGTAACAAGTCGTTGCTTACCGCATGGCCCCAGCTCATGTGGCCCCATACATTTCCATAGGGATTATATTGATAGAATAAATGATACTCCCCTTTAAAATATACCAGCCCGTTAGGATCGTTGGTCCAGTTATGATCGGGAGAAAAATGATAGGCCGGCCGGTATTGTTCCGTATAGGTTGGCTTGACCGAATCGGTGACAACAGGCTCGGGTGACTCAGCGGGACGTTTTACCGTACACGCTATACATCCCAGAAACAGTACAGTACAGACAATTGATTTTTGCATACAGAATGAGTTTGATAATCAACAGCACTTCAGCAACACTCTTGAAAGATACAACAGTACCTTCAACTATTCAATAACCGGCATGTTCTCCAAAAGTTTTATAGCCTGTTCAAGCGAATAGGTATCGTTTATTTTTCTCAACCGTTTAACGTTGTTTCTGAATTGTTCTTCTGTTAACAATCGATTCACTTTTGCTGCAATGTCTTCCACAGAGTCAGTAATCATATCGCCACGCAAACCTAAGCCATGATATACAACGCGTGTTGAATTACCGGGTGGATCCATTACTGATTCGCCCGGATATACCAGCATCGGCACACCACGGTCTATCGCTTCCTTGATCGAATTAAGGCCACCATGTGTAATGAATGCATCGGCATACGTAAGCACATCCAGTTGCGGAACGTAACTCTGCACATATACATTTCGCTTTATACTGAGATCGCCTAACTCCAAACTGGTTGCGAGCAGCAATACAACCCTCTGATTCATGAGTGCCTCTGCGAGTTTCTTAATAAATACTATAAACGTCTGCTTGTCCTCGATCGGTACAGTGCCAAAAGCACAGTACACAACTTTTACGCCTTCTGCATTTACTTTTTCAAGAATCCGGTCTTTAATCTCTTTATATTCTTTACTCCCCTGCTCCTGCCGGGCATAATCGATTTGAAAGCCTACATGATGGTGCCCCGGGTATACCTTCGCTTCACGAAAGTCGAACTCACGCGGCAGAAAGATCAGCTCTTCCAATCCTTTCAACACTACACCATAATACCGCTCTTCTTCCGATATATACTTTGCCGGTATATTATTCCTGCGCATTCTTCGCTTCAGAATCGCATTATCGTCCATGCCGAAAAACTTCACCTTCTGCAACCAGAGTCGTTTCTGCTTTTTCTTTCGAAGTAATTTTATTTCCCGTTTAATTCCTTCACGATCATCCGGAAATACAAGGCTGTTAACAGGCGGAAAATTTTCGGTAAGCACAGAGGTGAGCATGGCATGCACCAACCCAAAACGAATCTTTCGTTCTTTCAGTAATGGATATAGCACAATAAAATCGGTAGTCTGATTGGTATCCAGCAGAATAACATCGGGTTTATACTGATCGAGCAATGCCGTGAGCTCCTGCTTACGTATAGTATATAAATGATCATTCCACCGGTCTTTCAACGCATTCCAATATACAGGCGTACGCTTTTGTGCCTGGCACAACCATTCCTCCAGGCCAAGCCCGAAAGGCACTGTATTTAGAGGATAATACTGAAAGCCCTGCGCAGCAATATATTGATGAAAGTAGGCTACGCCTGAAAAAAGAACATGGTGTGACTGCTGCAATACGCGCGCCAAATGGAAGTATGGATTAAAGTGGCCTTTACCATGATAACACAGAAAAAGAATGCGCGCCATAGATTATAAACCTTTCCTAAAGATGATACAAAGTCGCGAATAAACCACCGGCATCACCTATACTTTACATCGCCGGCAACACTATCTTACTTTGGCATCGCGAATATAGCGTGCAAACCAATTGGGAAAGAATCGTTTGAATTTGACGCCCAGTGTTTCAATGCCGCCTATATATACTTCATTCTTTTTCCTTTCAATAGCGCGAATTATTTTCTTCGCACACCAGTCAGCAGGTTTACCTTTGTATTGCGCATCGTCCATTTTACCCAGCGGACTGCCATCGCCGGTTACGGCTGCGAGTGTGATGGGCGTATGAATAAACCCGGGACAGATCATGGTTACTGTAATGCCATCGCGCACATCTTTCCACAGCTCCGCTCTTAATGAATCAAAGAATCCGTGCAACGCATGTTTGGATGCGGCATAACCAGAACGATACGGTGTACCAAATTTACCCGTTACGCTGGAGACGGTTACAAAATGGCCGCTCTTGCGCTTCAGAAAATGCGGAAGTATATTTTTAGCAAGCGCTACAGCACCGAAGTAATTTACTTCCATAATTTTCCGGTCAACGTCCAGCAAGGTGTCTTTGGCAAAACTTCGCTGGCTGATACCACCGTTGTTCACCAGTATATCAATATGGCCAAACACCTGGATCGCGGCTTCTGCAGAAAGTTTCAGCGTTTCCGTTTGCGTAAGGTCGAGCGGAAGTATATGTACATTGGCTTGAGCTGAGGCTGCGCAATTTCCCTTTACACGTTCAAGCTCTTCTTTTCTGCGGGCAGAGAGTATAAGTTTGGCTCCTTCTTTCGCCAGCGCATAAGCCAATGCTTCGCCTATACCGGATGATGCTCCGGTAATCCAGACAACTTTATTCTGAAGCTTCGCCATATTCTATTTTTTAAAAATAAAATATACTGCCAGCACGAGGAATGCAAAACCAATCAGATGGTTCATTTTAAAAGTTTCGTTCTTAAAAAACAGAAACGAGAAGATCATAAACACCACCAGCGTAATCACCTCTTGCAAAACCTTGAGCTGCACCAGCGAAAACGGTCCGCCATATTCTTTATACCCGAGGCGATTGGCCGGCACTTGCAACAGGTACTCAAACAACGCTATACCCCAGCTTATCAAAATAACCACGAGCAACGGCAGGCTCTGGCTCCACTTCATGTCTTTAAACTTCAGGTGGCCATACCATGCCAGCGTCATAAAGCTATTGGAAAGCACCAACAGTAAAATGGTATATAGTATTCTCATCATGTGTACACTTTATAACAATGATTGCAGACCGTTTTATGATCTGCAATCACTTTGAAAGGGCTGTATATTTACTTCACCAGTTTTTTATACTTGATGCGGTGTGGCTGATCGTCACCGAGGCGCTTGCGCTTATTCTCTTCGTATTCGCTGAAGCTCCCTTCAAACCACGTAATCTGCGAATCACCTTCAAACGCGAGGATGTGTGTACATACGCGATCGAGGAACCAGCGGTCGTGGGAGATAATCACGGCACAACCTGCAAAGTTATCAAGGGCTTCCTCCAGGGCACGCAGTGTGTTTACGTCCAGATCGTTGGTAGGCTCATCGAGCAACAACAGGTTACCACCCTGGCGCAACGCAATGGCCAGGTGCACCCGGTTGCGCATACCACCGGAGAGTTCTTTTATCTTCTTCTGTTGATCTGTTCCGTTAAAATTGAACTTGCCTACATACGCGCGTGAGTTCTGTGTTTTACCTCCCAGTTCAATCAATTCATTTCCGCCGGTAATCGCCTGCCATACGGTGTCTTCCGGCTTCAGGTCATCGTGCTCCTGGTCAACGTATGCAATCTTTACCGTTTCACCCACTTCAAAATTACCAGCATCCGGTTTTTCTTTACCGATAATCATTTTGAACAACGTTGTTTTACCGGCACCGTTCGGCCCGATAATACCAACTATACCTGCCGGAGGCAGTGAAAACGTGAGGTTTTCATATAGTAATTTATCGCCATAGCCTTTGGCAACACCGGTAGCTTCAATTACTTTATTACCAAGACGCGGCCCTGGCGGAATGAAAAGCTCCAGCTTTTCTTCCCTCTCTTTTGTTTCCTGGCTCAACAGCTTTTCGTAAGCACTCAGGCGGGCCTTACCTTTTGCCTGGCGGCCTTTCGGGTTCATGCGCACCCACTCCAACTCACGCTCCAGTGCTTTCTGCCGCTTGGATTCGCTCTTCTCCTCCTGCGCCAGGCGCTTCTGCTTCTGGTCGAGCCATGAAGAGTAATTTCCCTTCCATGGTATACCTTCTCCGCGGTCGAGTTCCAGTATCCAGCCCGCTACATTATCCAGGAAGTAACGGTCGTGCGTTACCGCGATTACCGTTCCTTTGTATTGCTTCAGGTGTTGTTCCAGCCAGTATACAGACTCTGCGTCCAGGTGGTTCGTTGGTTCATCCAGCAACAGTACATCCGGCTCCTGCAGCAAAAGGCGACAGAGGGCAACACGTCTTTTTTCACCGCCGGACAGGTGTTCAATTTTAGCATCTGACGGAGGACAACGCAATGCATCCATGGCACGCTCCAGCTTGCTATCCAGTTCCCACGCATTAACGGCATCCAGTTTCTCCTGTATCTCGCCCTGCTTGGTGATCAGTTTATCCATAGCATCCGGATTTTCCATTACGGCCGGATCAGCAAATTTCTCATTGATGGCTTCAAACTCTTTGAGCAGCGAAACCACTTCGCTCACACCTTCTTCAACAATCTCTTTTACTGTTTTGGTCTTATCGAGCTGCGGCTCCTGTTCGAGCAACCCCACAGAAAAGCTGAGGTCAGATACCACTTCGCCCTGGTATTCTTTATCAATGCCCGCGATGATGCGGAGCAGCGAAGATTTACCCGAGCCGTTCAACCCGAGCACGCCTATTTTGGCGCCATAGAAAAACGAGAGGTAAATATTTTTGAGAACCTGTTTGCTTGGCGGATAAATCTTGTTTACCCCCGCCATCGAGAAAATAATTTTTTCGTCAGCCATGAGTTATATGTTGATGATGGTTGGCTCTGAGAATTTTATGAAATGAAGGGCTTTCTTCATTCAATAATTCAGAAAGTTAGCCGTTGAGTTTATGGCCGCAAATATGGCTTTTTTAGTCCATAGTGCATAGCACAAGATCATTTGACCACGTCAGCCATCAGGTTACCTTTTTGATTTTTGGACTATCGACCGTTAACTATTGACTATGCCCTAATTAATTTTATTTTTGCGAAAAATTAAAAGGAGGACGTAAACTATGTATTGGACTCTTGAACTTGCCTCTTACTTAGAGGATGCTCCCTGGCCGGCAACCAAAGATGAGTTGATCGATTATTCTATCCGTTCAGGTGCTCCCCTGGAAGTTGTAGAGAACCTCCAGGAACTTGAAGATGACGGTCAACCTTACGAAAGTATCGAAGAGATCTGGCCGGATTATCCTACCAAAGAAGATTTCTTCTTTAACGAAGACGAGTACTAACATCGAACCAACATTTTACTAAAGATTATTAAGCTGAAGCCGGCCTTCATGGACGGCTTCTGTTTTTTTGATAGAGATGCAATCGTTCTACCGGCTATTCAGGAGTAAATTTCCTGCATTCCTGTCATCAAACGAATTACCCGTTTGCAGTCCGGTGATTCTGCTTTTCTTTCGACCTGCTTTTCAAAAGCACCCTCTTGTCATTTTAACCTAACAATCAAAAACTACTTTAAAAGAAGTATGGTAAATTTTCTAAAAGGAAGACGTGTAGTAACTTTTTTATTGACGCTCTGCATTATTCTCGGTTCCTGTAAAAGTATGAACAAGGCTACCAAAGGTGCCATTATTGGTACGGCTGGTGGCGCGGCTGCCGGTGCCGCTATTGGTAAAGCTGCCGGTAACACCGCCGTGGGTGCCATTATCGGTGCCGCTGTAGGCGGAACTGCCGGATACCTGATAGGCCACTATATGGATAAGCAGGCTGCCGAACTGAAGAAAGACCTGGAAGGCGCTACCGTTGAGCGTGTAGGCGAAGGTATAAAGATCACTTTCCACCAGGGTATACAGTTTGCGGTTAACTCTGCTGAAGTATCTTCAACATCCAAGGCTAACCTGCAAGACCTGGCGCGTGTACTGAACAAATATAGCGACACCAACATCCTGATCGAAGGTCATACCGACTCTACCGGTAAACATGACTACAACCTGTCGCTTTCCGAGAAGCGTGCAGAAGCAGTATCAACCTATCTTAAAACACAAGGTGTTACCGCTGTTCGCGTTACTACTGTAGGCTATGGCCCCGATCAACCCATCGGCGACAATGCCACAGAAGCGGGCCGTCAACAAAACAGACGTGTAGAAGTAGCGATCTTTGCCAACGAAAAACTCAAGAAGAAAGCTGAGAAGGGAGAAATATAGTTTTATGCTATATATTTAGTTAAACACAAGAGAGGCAGCGACAGTTGCCTCTTTTTTTGTCAGAAATTCTTTCAGCTAAAAGCTGAAAGCACAAAGTTAAAAGTCCGATTACACTAACATCTATACTATCCACCAGTTTGACAACGCACGCCCCGTACTCTTCCCTCCCACACCTCTGGCAGCTAGTAGCTGGCAGCGCGCAACTTGATAAGCGCCTCTGCTACAATCAGATCTTCCGGCGTAGTAATCTTGATGTTCTCATAGCTTCCTTCAAACAGAGATATAGTATGTCCGGAGTGTTCGGCTACGCTGGCATCATCGGTAAGGCTTGGGTCTTCCTTCATCTGGTATGCTTGTTTGATCAGATTTACCTGAAAGGTTTGCGGAGTTTGTATCAATCTGAAGCGTGAGCGATCCATAGCCTTGGTATTATCCTGATCCGTTATGCGGATTGAATCTTTCAATCGCACCGAAGCCACCGCACACTGATGCACTGCTGCCAGACGAAACGATGCTCCTATAATATCTTCACTCACCAACGGGCGCACACCATCGTGAATGGCCACCAGTCCATCGCCTTCAATTTTATCAAGACCATTTTTTACAGACTGAAACCGCGAATCGCCCCCCTTCTGTAGTATAAGTGAGTGAGTGAAATTATGTTTTTTACAGAGCGCCTGCCACGTTTCGAAATCATCTTCCGGAAGCACCAGTATAATTTTTATAGAAGAAGAATAGCGGTAAAAAGCCAGTATAGTATGCATCAGTATTGGCAAACCACACAGCTCAATAAACTGCTTCGGCAATTTACTTTTAATGCGCGTGCCTTTGCCACCGGCCACAATGAGAGCATATTCGGAAGTATTCAAGGGAATCTCGATTTTGGCAGGAAGATAGTAAGGGGTCTGTTATCCGCCAATAGTTACAGGTTAACCGTTATCAGAAGAGTTTATTAACGATTAACCTGTAGTGTATAACTGTGATTTCTGTGGGAAATAAAATGCATTTTGTTCCACAGAACCCGCAGAATAACACAGATCGTTTAGGGTAACCGTTTAAATATACTCTTCCTGATAACGATTAACCGATTTACCAATAACGGCTCTGCATCTGTAGTATAATTCTCCTGCAGCCACTAATCTCAACCTCTTCAGTCACTTAGTTAGTAATAACATCGACCTCTGCATATCCTGTTTCATTATTACCTTCTGTATTTTTCAATGCCCGGAATTTAATGTACCGTGCCTTCGCAGGAGCAAAATTCTTTACTTGCCACAAGGGGTTATTTTTGATGTTGGGAAACTCACCCTGCGATACGAGTTTCCAGTCTTCATTGTTTGTTGAAATATAAAACTCATAGCGGGCGATGTAACTTGGCTCCCACATGTTTTGATCCGGAAAATACCGAAAGCCGCTTAAAGTTTGCTCGCTTCCTAAATCAATTACAAGATCGATGGGCATCTTTTTATCTTTGTGCTGATGCCAGCCGGTGTGGATGTCTCCATCCAGAATAGAATATGCACGGCTATCCTCAACCTGTAGAATTTTCCAGTTTGTTTTAGGAAGATCAAATTTCTCTACCGCTACCGAACTGCTCTTGCCGGTGGCGGGATCGAAGACAATTGCTTTCACTTCTACTTTTCCTTCGGTTTTAACAGGACTAACGTACCGGTTTGACTTGGAGGTTGGTTCACTACCATCCAGGGTATAATATAAAAGTGGTCCGATGTCGTCTGCAGCAATACTGATTTCACCAGTCTGATTCCGTATAATGGTTGGAGCATTCAGAAATACCGGAGCGTTAAAAACGCCAATGGTAGAAATAACAGGAGAGCTCTTGGACTCCAGAATAGTAAAACGAACTTGTGTTGCCAGCACACCCGGAAAACGAACAATGCGTTTGTATCCAATGGTTGTTCCTTTTGCCACTTCCTTCCAATTACCATCCACCAGCGCTTCCACCGTAAAGGCTTTCACACGCTGTCCCAGGGAAATATACTCCTGGGCAAGAAAGCGGTTAATTAATGTTGGCTTCTTAAATTCAATTGTAAGGGATGCAGTGGTTACAGTATCATCCGTTGCCCAGTAAGTGTCCGCGTTACCATCAATGACCATCCGGGCTTCGTATTTTTTATCCTTGCCACGAACACTGGAGACTTTTACAGAGGCTTTCTCCGCAAGGTTTTCATCAAATGATTCTTTCACAACCTGTGCAAACTCAAGAGCAGCCTTTTCGTCATTTTTATGAATCAACCCGTTGGGCATAATGGGAAAGTTGAGCAGCAACGTTCCATTGCGTCCGATGGAATGGTAATATATATCCATCAGTTGAGGCACCGTTTTTACTTTATTGTCTTCGCTGGGATGATAGAACCATTCGGGCCTGATAGAAGTATTGACTTCGGCAGGCACCCACGAATCACCACTCTCAAGTCCGAAGTGCAGCATATTCCAGGTTACCTCACCTGTGGCATTTAACAAGCTCCAGTTTGTTTCGCCAACAAAGCCGGCTTCTGTTCCAACCCAACGCAAATCTCCCCGGTCTCCGCCATCATTCCAGATAACTATATCAGGCTGCAGCTTTCGAATCATCTTGTACGTGTTACTCCAGTCGTAGTACGTAGTGCGGTCTATCGTGCGTGTTTCATTAGCACCACCGTAGTAGCCCGAGCCTCCGTTGGCACCATCAAACCACACTTCGAAAACAGGACCATAATTAGTGAGGAGTTCTGTAAGTTGATTTCTGAAGTAGGTAATATACTCGGGCTTTCCATAATCCGGGTGATTTCTGTCCCACGGTGAAACATAAATACCAAGCTTCAATCCATATTCTTTGCAGGCATCGGCCAGTTCACGAACGATATCGCCTTTACCATTTTTCCAGGGTGCATTCTTCACCGAATACTCCGTATACTTTGACGGCCACAAACAAAAGCCACTATGGTGTTTCGCAGTAACAATTATTCCCTTCATGCCCGATTCTTTGCAGATGCGCGCCCACTGTCGACAATCCAGTTCTTTCGGATTAAAAAGATTGATGTCTTCATTTCCATATCCCCACGATTGATCGGTATACGTGTTCAATGAAAAATGTACGAAGGCATAGTACTCCATAGCCTGCCATTTTAATTGATTGACCAAAGGAACAGGCCGATAAGGAGCAGGCGGTTTTACCTGCGCCATGCCTATACTTATTGTGCTGGCCAAAATGAAAATTACGGTTATCAATTTTTTAATCATGTCAATGCTTTAGTCAGACTTCTATAACTACAGTTCAGTGGGAGTAGTTGCAAAATTGCTGGCAGGCAGAAATAACCTTTCAAGAATATATAGTATACCGTCAGTTATCGATGCCCGGTAAAAATATAGAACAGCCAGGTATAATAATATTATTCCTCCTCTGGCTAGTCGAACTCAACCCTGAACACCGTTGCCAGTTCATCCATTGCAGTAGCCTCCGGTGTTTGTATGGTAAGCCTCTTTCCCGCCATTGACCACTTTAGCTCGGCATCGCTGCCCACAACGGAGACACGCTTTACATTTTGTTCTATATCGGTACGGATTTCAAGAGGTGCATTGGGGGTAGGAAGCCCAAGTGCATATATATACATATACTTTTTATCTTTCGACACAGCAAAGCGAATATCATTCTTGCTATAGCTTATTGTCGCTGATTGTCCACCGAAGTAACCTTTCTCAATATTCGCATCTCCATAACCATAGATTGAGTAAGCACGCGTTTCGTATACGGCTTCTTTATGCTTGTTTATCCACTTTCCCAGAGTACTCAAAATATTGCGCTGTTCGTTATTGATTGTTCCATTGGCCATCGGGGATATATTCAATAATACAATACCTCTCTTGCTCCACACATCGATCATGTTTCGGATAACGAGTGATGGTTGTTTATAAGTTTGTCCGTTGATATAGCACCAGCTATCATTACTTAAGGTGATATCGGTTAGCCAATAATCCTGAGAGAGGTCTGTCTTTCCGCCCTGTTCAATATCCAGCATCCCTACATTCGCAGGCAAGTCTTCCTGTTTGTAGGCAACAATCGGATGCTGACCGCGCGATGTTGCCATATTGAAATGATGTGCTACCATTTTCTGGCGGTATTTCTCCGGAATGCGATCCAGCCATGAGTCAAACCAGATTATATCCGGTGCATAGTTGTCCACCACCTCATTTACCTGGTTCAACCAGTAATCCAGAAATTCGCCTTCCGGCATGTTGCCATACAATAGCCTGAGCTTGGGATCAGTGGTTGAAGTAATATAATCGGGATGATATGGAAAATGACTATCGTCTCCCGGATCAGGTGTATTCTGTGCCCACTTTGCTGTATCCTGTGCATACCGCTGCAGCAATCTTTCGTGGTGAAAGGTTGCGATAGTTTTCATGTTGTTTCGCTTGAGCTCCACAAACAAGTCACCGAGTATATCTTTCTTGGGGCCCATCGCTTTGGAATTCCACGGATTCAACTTACTGTCCCACATGGCAAATCCATCATGGTGCTGTGCAACAGGACCGGCAAATTTTGCTCCGGAATTTTTGAATAACTCAGCCCATTCTTTAGCATCAAAATTCTCGGCAGTGAACATTGGTATAAAGTCGTGGTAGTTGAATTGAGATACCGGACCAAAAGTTTTCTTGTGATGCTCATAAATATCACCACCCCAGTCTTTCCGTCCGGGTGCATACATCCATCGTGGATACCACTCGGAGCCGTAAGCCGGCACACTGTAAACTCCCCAATGGAAATAAATTCCGAACTTCGCATCTTTGAACCATTCGGGTTCTCTTTCAATCTTCGCGAGAGATTCCCATGTCTCTTCAAACTTCGCATGGGTGTCTGGTGTCTTCATATTTGGTCTTGTCTTGCAGGCAAAAAGTGCAGCAGTTATGCTTAAGATCAAGAGCAGACTTTTTAGCTTTATCATAATTGTAATCTGATTAACGGACTTATTACTTCGACTTCGGTTTAGTTACTTCTTTTAGTTTTTATTAGCCAAGGCATCATTCAAACACTTTCTTCTCTGCCAGCAACTTGTCGAGATACTTTTCATCTTCTGTTTGCTGAACGAGCGCTTCAGGCTTTATTCCTTTTGCAAAAGCAATAGCGCCTACACGTCCCTGATTGTTGAAAAGCACATCCGGAGTTTCCCTGGCGATGGGATCGGTATAGGCTTCCTCCGGCGAAATGATCTTCCATCCTTTATCTTTCAGTAGCTTAATAAGATCGCCAAGAAAAAGCGCTGTCATATCATTTTCGTGAAGGAGCAACACGTGTTTCGGTGAACGGCCGAGTACTTTCTTTCCAATGTTATCATAGAACTGAATGCTGTTCCAAACGTGTTCGAGATAAAATTTCTTCAGCTCGGCATAGTTTATTTTTGTGTTGCTTTTGATTGCTTTACTCGCTGCACTGTTAATATACCAGTCATAATTGTCGATCGTGATGTATGCGTTGGCAAGCGAAAGAGCGGCAAGCGTGGCACGAATGGAATCGCGTGAAGTTTTGGTTGGGCCTTCGTCCAGGAAAGGATATCGATACCATCGTTTATACGGAAGCGCCGTTGCTTTTAATATCGAGTCAGCTTTCTGAATATCATGAATATAGTTGGCAGTTCCCATCACACCGATCCAGTTATGCGAGTGAGAATGATTGGCAAGTAAGTGCCCGGCATCACTATACATTTTCAATCGCTGATAAGCATCATCGCGGTTAAGCTGGGATGTAATGACGAAGAATGCGGCTTGCTTTACTTTATATACTTTCAAAGTCTCGATGATCTTGGATGTCCGCTGCATACCGGTAAAAACAGCACCATCGCCCGAAGGAATGTCATCGAACGTAAGGGCAATTTCCTGCGCATAGGAGCTTAAGGAGAAAAAGAATATAGCGGCAATAGAGAGTATTCTTTGCATGTTGTAAAAAGGATAATGATTTATGTTCTGAATTTTGAAATCCCGGAAGATTCCTGATCAATGCCCTTCATTTTATTTGAAAGTTATTGGCATGAGAGGTACGGATGCCAGTACTATATTTACAATTCAAAGATCTTATCCATTACAATCCACTTTTCTCCCTTGTTTGCCCAGGGAAGTGATTGCTGAAAACTCCACATCAGTTGTTCCCATTCCTGAACTTTGGGATTGGTACTATCCATCGCTGCTTTTTTTTCGAAACTGAAGTTATCTTCTGTTTCCATAATCATAAACAACCGGTTACCCGTTCTATAAATTTCCATGTTAAGGATGCCGGAGTCAGTAATACTTTTTGTGATGGCAGGCCATGCGTTTTCTTTTTTGTGCCAGTCTTCGTATTGGGCAATTAACTTCGGGTCATCAACCAGGTCCAGGGCCAGACAATATCTTTTCATTTTTAGTAGGTAAGTTTTAAACCGGAATTTTCTAAGCTAGTTCAACCATTGCTTTTATAACACCATACTCGGGATTCAACCATTTTTCGAATTCGTCTTTAACCTGATCAAAATTTACCCGATGGGTAATGAAAATGGTTGGGTCTATCTCTTTTTTTCTGATCAACGAAATCACATATTCGAAATCTTCTCTTGTTGCGTTCCGGCTGCTCATGAGCGTAGACTCTCTCTTATGAAACTCGGGGTGGCTGAAGGAGATGTCACCCTTCTGCAGGCCAATCAAAATATAGCGCGCGCCATGCGCCATATAGCGAAAGGCATTGTTGATAGCTTTCAGATTTCCCGTTGCATCCATAACAACAGTTGGCATATCACCCTTTGTAATAGCTTTTAACTTCTCGATAACATCATCGTTCAGGGCATTGATAACATGCTCTGCCTTCAATGTTTCTTTGCAGAACCTTAATCGGTCCGTATTGGTGTCGAGAGCAATTACGTTTGCTCCTGCGGCACGTACAAATTCCATTGTACCTAATCCTATAGGGCCGGCACCTACCACTAAAACAAATTCATCTTTTTTTACTCCTGCCCTTCTCACGGCATGTGCTCCAATGGCTAAAGGTTCAACTAAAGCGAGCGCGTCTAAACTCAACCCTTCGCCATGAACGAGGGCGTATGATGGCACGGAATAATATTCTACCATGCCGCCATGCTGATGAACGCCACACACTTTCATATTAACGCAGGCATTCTGCTTTCCCGTACGGCATGCAATACATTCTCCGCAAGAAAAATAAGGAATAAAGGTAACGGTTTCTCCAACCTCAAAACCGGATACATCTCCCACATCGACTATCTCGCCCGCGAGTTCATGACCCAAAATGCGAGGATATTCGAAATAGGGCTGAGTTCCTTCAAAGGCATGTAAGTCGGTTCCACAAATTCCAATCCTCCGGATCTTTATAATAACATGTCCTGGCAACAGTGGCGGTTGTTCTGCGTTTACATAGTTAAACTCACCAGGCTTCGTGCAGACTAATGTTTTCATCATATTCTTGTAATCTTCTTAAATAAATAGTTGAGTTACTATACAGGCGAAGTAAAGTCTACTTCCGTTAGATTTCTATTTTTGAGTTCGCCCCAAAACTGAGTTGGAATAGTTGTCTGAACCATTGCCAGATTGGATTGCACGCGCGATGCATTGGTAGTATTCAACGCTATACTTTTTACTCCGGGAACATTCAGTGCAAATTGTACACAAGCTTGCGCGGGGCCTATAGCATATTCATTGCACACTGCAAAAAAATCTTCGCGCCACTTGAAAAGGGCATCGCTTTGTATATTCCCTTTTTCAACCAGGCGATAGTCGAAATAATTACTTCCTACCAGAAAGCCTGAATGAAATACCGCGGAGTTAATAACATATATACCTTGCCGGCTCGCGTCTGCAATAAAATGCAGCAATTCTTTCGGATGGCTTTTAATGGTCATGCTGTTAGCAATCATGATCCAATCCAGTTCAACATCCTTTGTTATTCGTTCAATGATTTTCCAATCTTTGGCACCAACACCAATGGATTGTACTTTTCCCTGCCGCTTCAAATCGTACAATGCCCGGTAAGCTTCGAGAACATCCTGGTATAGTTTTTCCGAATGCTGAGCGTTGCTAGCGGTTGCTATATATTCATCAGGATCATGCACAGAAACCATTTGAGCGCGATAACCATTCAGCAGCTCGTTACCTTGTTCGAAGCATTGCAATATTCCCTCGTAACTTATTTTCTGAATTGCATCGTGTTTCAACTGTTTCCAGACGCCCGGTTCAAAAGTTGGTTCATCCGTTGTCAGATCAGTGCGATACCAACCCAGTTTGTTACTTATCACTACGTCTTCCGGACGGGCATTCAATTGCTTAAGACATTTTCCCAACGTCTCCAGTGCCAGGCCGGCACCATATTTACCGGCTGAATCGAACACAACTTTTCCGCTCGACAAGCGAAGGCATTCACTTACAATATTTAACTTTTCCTGTTCTTCCAGGGCAACAAATAAATTGCCCAAACCACTGGTTCCAAATACAATGGGTGGAAGATCAGCAATTGCTGTATCTGTACGCGGATTATGAAGTTTATGACGCTCGTTCATAGCCATAAGTTAACGTTGTTGCGATTCTTACACAATCTGCAACCGGATTTAATAAATGTTGTCAGACTGCTATATCTGTTCATATGGTAATGCCAAAAACCGGCATTCTGCTAAACAAACTTAGTATGCGTATCAAAGCTTGTCATTACACCAAAAAGACTTTATTTTGTCTAAATCCGACTTTTTGCCAATTCTGACTTAATCGTATGGAAAAGAACTTATTGAATTATAATTTCTCGCTTTTACACATTGATTACGTTAAGCTGAATAAAAAATGGAACTACACCAATGTAATCAGTCCCTACTATAGAATATATTATATCGATGAAGGCGAAGGTTCTATTTCAAGTAAACAGGATAAGATAAAGCTCGAATCCGGTTATCTCTATCTTCTTCCGAGCTTCACCTTGTGTAACTTATTTTGCAAGGTATATCTAAGCCAGTATTTCATTCATTTCTTCGAAGAATCGGCAGAAGGTCTTTCACTTTTTGAACATAACAGGAAGGTAATGAAAGTACCGGTTAGCACCACAGACATTGCAAACATTAAAAGACTACTGGAAATTAATCCGGGAAGGGGCATAAACCGTTCAGACAACCCAAAGGAATACGAGAAATCTACTTATTACAAAAGCTATCAGCAACTTAACAAAACAGTAAGTGATTCAGTCTTCTTTGAAACCCAGGGTATTATACTTCAACTGATTTCACGCTTTTTGGATTCCCGCAAATTCAAAAGCAAAGCGCCGAATCCGATCCCGTCAAAAATCCATGAGTCGATGCGACACATTCAAGTCAACCTCAGGGAAAATTTAACTGTTCGTTATTTGGCTGAGAGAGCCAATTTGCATCAGGATTATTTCTCAAGATTATTCTTACGACATGCAGGACAGCGACCTTTAAGTTACCTGCATAAAAAGCGAATTGAACGTGCACAATATTTGATCGCTGCTACCGATTTGTCATATACAGAGATAGCAGAAGAAATCGGTTTTGAAAATTCATCTCATTTTTCAAAAGTCTTTAAAAAAGTTACAAGTCTGACCCCGGGTGAGTATAGAAAGCAAAACAGAATTTAGCAGAACGGATTTCCCGGCAAGCTGATAGGTATACTCAGCCCTTTAAGAGTCTGAAAAGCCCATTAACAATTAACGTGTAACCGATAACGGCTCAAACGGTTCTGAAACAAAAAGGCCATCCCGCGTGAGATGGCCTTTTGTTAGTATATGTGCGGTACTAAAGTTCTATTTAACAGCTAATACCGCGTAAAGCGGAACCTTCGAGTCATTTACACCATCGCCATTTGTATCGTACGAAATTTCATCGACTAAAAGTCTCAATGTTGTTGCGTTCAGTACTGAAATCGTAAAATCTCTAGAATCATTACTGGAAGAAAGAGAAAGTGTCTTTTCGTTATTTTTAAAAGACCAGGTGCCGCTTTCTTCGGTTTCATCACCATTACAAGTATTGGTTCCAACGGTCTGGGTATACTTTCCGTCTTTGGTAAGCGTAACAACGTTATCGCCTTCGCAGGCCGTCATTTCTTCGTCGGTATAGTCTACAACCTGACCACCAACTTCAATTTCATATTTACTGATTACCCAGCTCTTCGCGATAAGATCGGTGTTGCTGGGAGTTGCGTCTTTGTCATCACTACACGAGGCAACCAATAAAGTAACCAGAACTAAGGATAGGGGGATAAATTTTTTCATGTTAATTAAAACTGTTTAAGTATAGAGGCGAAAATAGAATCCTTAAACACATACACCAAATAGATGTACCATTTCATATCACTCTACATCCAACATGGGTCAATATATCCTTTTTTAATGCGATAGCCAGCAAATAGCCGCAACGTGCCGCCTACCGGCCAGGTAATAACCCGTGCAACTAATCCATTTTTTATTCTCCCGTCTTTTTATTGCACCTTTGCCCTCAAATTCACCTTTTACCACACTCTATCCCACTCTCCCACACCCCAGCGGCTTGCAGCCAGAAGCCTGCAACCAATCGAAAAACATGAAGCTCTACAACAACACAACCAACGCAGTAGTACAGGCGCTCGAAATGA
Source organism: Ohtaekwangia sp. (assembly GCF_036786105.1). NCBI lineage: Bacteria > Pseudomonadati > Bacteroidota > Cytophagia > Cytophagales > Fulvivirgaceae > Ohtaekwangia > Ohtaekwangia sp. Next base: position 1,182 of record NZ_DAIQRQ010000060.1, on the reverse strand, counting down.
TCTTCGGAGAACAGCGCTATGCTGATAAAGTAATCGAGAAAGTATTAAAGCAAAACCCGAAATGGGGTGCACGCGACAGGCGCTTTATAGCCGAAACCACCTACGACATTGTGCGCTGGTATAGACTGCTGCGCGAAATTTCTGGTGCCGGCGAACACGACTATTGGAAATTACTCGGAGCGATATTGGTACTGCAAGATACACCGCTTCCTCACTGGGAAGAATTTAAAGGCGTAAACCCCAATGAAATTGCCAAGCGCAAACGCAACGCCGATAAAGTACGCAAGGTACGCGAATCTATACCCGACTGGCTCGATGAAATGGGAGAGAAAGAGATTGGCAAACTGTGGGATAAAGAACTGAAGTCGCTCAACGATGAAGCCAAAGTTGTTCTGCGTGTTAATACACTGAAGACGAACAAGAAAGATCTGCGCGAACGACTGCTGGAAGAAAACGTAGAGACGTATGCCGTGAATGGATTTGAAGATGCCTTGCTGTTGAAAGAGCGCCAGAATGTGTTCGGTATACCTGCTTTCAAAGGCGGATTGTTTGAAGTGCAGGATGCTGCCTCTCAACTTATCGCTCCTTTCCTGAAGATAGAACCCGGACAACGTGTAATCGATGCCTGCGCAGGTGCCGGCGGCAAGACGTTGCACATTGCTGCACTGATGAAAAACAAAGGACGCATCATCGGTATGGACACCGAAGAATGGAAACTGCAGGAGCTGCAAAAGCGCGCCCGCAGAGGGGGCGTTACAAACCTGGAGACACGCATAATCGACTCTTCAAAAGTTATCAAACGACTCGAAAACTCAGCAGACCGCTTACTGCTCGATGTACCTTGCTCCGGCCTCGGTGTATTAAAACGCAACCCCGATGCCAAGTGGAAACTCTCCGAAGAGTTTATTAAAAACGTAAAAGAACTTCAGCAACATATACTCCAGGATTACTGCCAGATGGTAAAACCCGGTGGACTTATAGTATACTCTACGTGTAGTATACTTCCGTCTGAAAACCAGCACCAGGTAAAAACATTCCTCGAAAACAATCCTGACAAGTACGAGTTACTCGAACAGCAACACGCCTGGCCAAGCGATGGGTATGATGGGTTTTATATGGCGCTGTTGAAAAGAAGATGATGAAGGAGCTGCAAGCTTTTAGCAGCGAGCAACGAGTTTCGAT